>CAZBOK010000560.1:0-2701 GCA_964493525.1 uncultured Phycisphaeraceae bacterium
GACGTCCTGACGCGCGGTCTGCAGCACCTGATCGATCGTCGCGAGATCGGTGTCGCCGCGTGCGACCATCAGCACGCGCCAGCCGTACGCCTCGTACCGCTTGCCCACGTCCTCGCGCGAGAACGACAGCGACGTCGGCCCGTCGAGGGAGACATCGTTCGAGTCGTACAACATCACGAGCTTGGAGAGGCCGAGGTGCCCCGCGAGCGATGCCGCCTCGCCGGAGATCCCCTCCATGAGGTCGCCGTCGCCGCAGAGCGCGTAGGTGAAGTGATCGACGATCTCGTGGCCCGGCCGGTTGAAGCGGTGCGCGAGCATGCGCTCGGCAATCGCCATCCCGACCGCGTTCGCGGTGCCCTGACCGAGCGGGCCGGTCGTCGCGTCGACGCCCTTGGTGAGGAACGCCTCCGGATGCCCGGGCGTCTTGCTCCCCCACTGCCGGAACGACTTCAGGTCGTCCATCGACAGCTCGAACCCGGTGAGGTGCAGCAGGCTGTAGAGCAGCATGCTGCCGTGGCCGGCGGAGAGCACGAAGCGGTCGCGATCCTGCCAGTTCGGGCCGCGCGGATCGAACCGCAGGTGGTTCTTCCACAGCACCCACGCCATCGGCGCGGCGCCGAGCGGCAGACCGGGGTGTCCCGAGTCGGCCTTCTGCACGGCGTCGATCGACAAGGTTCGGATCGTGTTGACGCAGAGGAGATCGAGATCGTCGAGTGTTCCCACGCCGGGAACTTACCGAGAGCATCGGAGCGGAACCAACAACGGAACCGATCCCCGGCGCCTCCCGTACCATGCGCACCCGCTGATCAAAGGAGCGCCGAATGCCCGCGCTGCTCGCCCCCGTCGCCGTCCTCCTGTTCGCCCCGCTCTTCTTCGAGAAGGCGGAGCTCTCCGCGAAGCCGGGCGGGAAGGTGAAGATCGACTACAACCCGCCGGTGTGGAGCGACAAGTTCGAGTCGCAGATCGTGTCGGGTCTCGACTGGCGCCTCGGCTCGGGCAGCGCGACGACGATGGACACCGAGGCGGGGCTCGTGTTCGACGACTTCGTCGTCTTCCCGGGGGAGTACAACCTCGGCGCGACGTGCCTGGGTAGCGACGCGTGGGACCTCGTGTTCCACCACGACGGCCAGTTCATCACGCACAAGACCGTCGAGGGCAAGGTGCACTGCAAGGCCGAGTCGCTGCCCCCGAAGAAGCTCGCCAAGAAGCTGTCGATCGAGATGCCGAAGGCGAAGGACGGCGGATACGAGTTCATCGCCACGTTCGGAACGCACACGTTCAAGGCGCCGTTCACGACCGCGAAGGCGCAGGTCGCGAAGGGCAAATGCGTGAAGTCGTTGTTCGCGGCGACGTGGCTCGAGCTCGCCGACTCGGAATCGATGGAGCAGAAGCTGGAGAAGGGCGCGTGCGTCGCGCGGATCGAATCGAAGGACCTCGAGGCGCCGGTGCGCGTCGTCCTGCACGCCGGCGACAAGCCGACGCTCGAGCTCGTCCCGGGCAAGGAAGGCGCGAGCCCGATCACGGTCGACGGCACCAAGGCCAAGGCCGCCGCGAAGGCGCCGAGCCTCGCGTGCGCCGTGACGTCCGGCGAGCAGAACGCGACCTTCGCGTTCACGATCGGCGAGTCGCAGTACTCCTTCCCGGTCGGTCCCGAGGTGTTCGACAAGTACTGACGGATTTCGCGGCGTCCGATCGCGGAGCGGCGGCATGACATCTCCGCGAATCATGGACGTCACCCGACCCGAGAACCCGATCCCCGAGCTCGTCGAGTCGCGCTGGCTGCGCGGCCTCGCGCGGTCGCTCGTCGCCGACCCGGGAGCAATCGACGACGCGGTGCAGGACACCACGCTCGCCGCGCTCTCCCGCGCGCCGGACGACGATCGCTCGCGGCGCGGCTGGCTCGCGACCGTGCTGCGGAACTTCGTGCGCCAGCGGCGCCGCGCCGAGACGCGGCGGGCCGCGCGCGAGCTGCGCGCCGCGCAGCGCGAGGCGTTGCCGTCGACCGGCGCGCTCGTCGAGCGGCTGCACGCGCACCGCCGGCTCGTCGACGCCGTGGAGCAGCTCGCCGAGCCGTACCGCTCGACGATCCTCCTGCGCTTCTTCGAGGAGCGGAAGCCGGCGGAGATCGCGCGGCTGCAGCAGGTCCCGCTCGCGACCGTGAAGTCGCGGCTCGCACGCGGGCTGAAGCTCCTGCGCGGGCGACTCGATCGGGACTTCGGCTCGGACGGACGCTCGTGGCTCGCCGCACTCCTGCCGCTCACCGCGCGGCCCGAGAGCGTCCTCCTTCCGGTCCTCGGAGCGCTCGCCGTGCACACGAAGCTCGCCGTCTCGATCGCCGTCGTCGTCGCCGGCGCCGCCGGCATGTGGTTCTTCGCTTCCGATCACTCCACGCCGCCGCGCGTCGACGCCGATGCGAAGTCGACGACGCGATCGGCGGCGCTCCCGCCCGAGGCGCTCGATCCGCGCCCGAGCGGAGCGGAACGGATCGACGTGGCGGCGGACGCGCCGCTGCCGGCGCCCGGCCGTCCGGCGACGCCCGCGGCGTCGGAGCCGGTCGAGCGCGTCGACTTGCCGATTCGCGGCCGCGTCATCGACTGCGACGGCGCGCCGGTGCCGGGCATCGAGATCGCACTGTTCGACGGCTCCCGCGCGCCCGAGGCCGCGGAGCCGCCCGCGCCGGACGACGTCCCCGTCGCGTCGG
>CAZBOK010000561.1:0-2696 GCA_964493525.1 uncultured Phycisphaeraceae bacterium
GACCTGGCGGTTGGTGATGTCCGGAACCGCGTCGATCGGCAGGTCCTTCAACGCGTGGGCGCCGACGAGCGCTGCGCCCGCCGTCAACAGCACGATGAGCCAACGTCGTTCGACCGAGAAGCCGATGAGCCGTTCGAGCATCGGCGTTCAGTCCTCGTCCGCCGCTGCGGACTTGCCGAGGTCGGCCTTCAAGTAGAACGCGCCGTGGGTGACGACGTCGTCGCCCTCCGCCAAGCCTCCGAGGATCGCCACGAAGCCGTTCGCCGCGGGACCGAGCGTGACGGGTCGTGCGACGAACGTGAACGGCTCGTCCTTCACGGCCGCGAACACGACGGGCCGCCCGCCGACCGTCTGAACGGCGTCTTGCGGTACGGCGAGAAGCTCGCTTTCGGTTTCGGTCGCGTTGCCCACGGCGATCTCGACGTCCGCAAGGAGTCCGGGACGGAGGCGATCGTCTGGCGACTGAATCGCGATCCGCATCGGCAGCGTGCGCGTCACCGCGGAGACTTCCGCTCCAAACAGGAGGATCGCTCCTTCGCCGGCGACGCCGACCGCCGGAAACTCAACGCGAACCGGCTGCTTCAACACAACGTCGGCGAGATGCGCCTCGGGCAGATCGGCCATGACCCACAGCCGCGATGTGTCGGTGACTACGAACAGCCGTTCGCCGCCCGCCGCGACGAACTCGCCGAGCGTCGCCTCGCGCTCCGTCACTGTGCCGTCCACCGGACTCTTCAGCTCGACGGCCGTGTCGATGTCTCCGCTGGTCGCCAGCCGCTCCACGGCGTCCTTGCTCAGTCCGAGCACCTGGAGCCGGCGCTCGGCGGCGCGCGCCCCGGATTCCGCGCGAGCGAGCTCCGCCTCCGCGGCGCGCAGGTCGATTTCGCGGCGCTGCACCTCCGCGAGCGTGATCGACCGGCCGCCGCTCGACTCGAGCAGCGCCTTGGCGCGCTCGTACGAGCTCTTCAGCGGCTCGAGAGGGATCTGGGCGATGCGCGACGCATCGCGCTCGCGCAAGTACTCGGTCTCCGCCTGTCCGAGGTCGACGCTGTCGAGAATGGCGAGGACGGCGCCGGTCTTCACTTCATCGCCGATGCGCGCGCGCAGCTCGCGCACTCGGCCGGCGATCGACGTGCCGACGTGTGCAGACGCCTCTGGATCTGCCACGGTACGTGCGGCGACGCGGAAGCTCTTTCGGATCGTACGGCGGCTCACTTTTTCCGTGGTGATGCCGCACGCGAGCGCCGCCTTGTCCTCGACGTGGAGCTCTGCCGCGTGATCCGTTCCCGCAGGCGCCGCGTCTTTCGGCTCTTCCTCAGCATGCGGTTCCGCGGCCGCGCGATCTTCGTCGTGATGGCCGCACCCCCCGAGCCACGCGACCACGAGCAGGGGTGCGCAGCGCAGCGATCCTCGAGCGATCATCGTGGGGCTCCTCATTGCCAGTGCGACTCGGGAGATGCGGTCTCGTCGCTCGGGCGCGACGTCGGCTCGATCACGCTGAAGTCGACGCCGCCGGCAGCTCGTTCGAGGCGCCGTCGAGCGCCGTGGAAGTCTCGGAGGAGCTCGACGCGCCGCAGCCGAGCCTCAAGGAAATCACGCTCCGTAACGAGCGACTCCGTGAGAGTGGCCTCTCCAGCGCTGAACGCTTGGCGCACCGCGTCGACGCGTCGAGCGAGCGCCGGAAGTCGATCGGCATCCAAGCGCGCAATCTGCTCCCGCGCTGCTTCCGCGTCGATCCATGCCGAGCGGACGTCCGTCTCGACGTCCAGACGCAGGGCGGCAGCGCGATGGCGCGAGGCCGCGACCCGCGCGCGCGCCGCCGTGCGCAGATTGGCTCCGTCGTCGAAGAGGGGAAGCGTCACCGACCCGGTGGCTCCGATCGACGTGCTTCCCGCCGCATGCTCGACGCTCGGGCCAGCGTTGAGCGTGCCCAACACCGGCTTGCCGATGAGACTCGCCTCTTGCTCCAACGCTGCCGTCTCGCGCTCGGTGGCGGCGAGCTCGGGACGGCGCGACACCGCTTGTTGAGTCCATGTCCCGAAATCACCGACGTCGGCGAGCGGCTCAGCCAACGGATCGAGCGCCCAGGCGGCCGCGGATTCGGGCCGCGCGATGCGTCGCGCAAGCGCGAGGCGCGCTGCCTTCGCTGCGCGCTCGGCATCGCGGATCTTGTCCTCGACCGCCGCGGCTTCGGCGGCAAGCGCGTCGACGTCCGACCCGGACGCTTCGCCGGCTCCCCGTCGCTGCTCGGACGCGTCGCGCAGATGAACGAGCGTCTGCGCCTCGTCGCGGAGTAATGGAGCCGCGGCTTCGGCGACCTGCGCGCCGAGATACGCGGTCCGAACGGCATCCGATTCGTCGAGGGCGCGCGCCACGACGTCGAGACATGCTGCGCGCAGACGCTCGTCCGCGATTCCAGCGCGTTGCTCGCGGGTGAGGGCGGCGACGAGATCGGCGACGAGCGCCGCATCGACGTCCGGCGCCGCGAACAACCGGTCGAAGCGGAGCGTGAGGTCGAGCGTCGGATTGGGGAGCAGGCGCGCCTGCCGCGCGTCCGCGGCGGCTCCGTCGAACTGAGCCAGCGCTTCGTGGACCGCCGGAGAGCGTCGGAGCGCGAGCCCGATCGCATCCTTGAGTGAAAGGGTCGGAGGGTCCGGTGCATCCAGGGAATCGGTCGCGGCCGCGGAGCCGAGTGA
>CAZBOK010000562.1:0-2690 GCA_964493525.1 uncultured Phycisphaeraceae bacterium
CGGGAGCGCGCACCAGGCCGTCGTTCGCGACGGCGTACAGCGCGCCGGCCGCGAACGTCATCGACGCCGGGTCGACGTCGATGCCGCCCGCCGGCGAGAGATCGACGAGGTCGGTCCCGCCGGCCAGCGGCGGGCCGAAGAGGCGCACGAGCCACGCGCGGTCGAGGCCGCCCACGCCGTGCGAGAAGTGCGGCGCGGCGAGCATGAGGCGAGCGCCGTCCTGGCTCACCGCGACGCGCGCATCGAACGGATCGGTCGCGGAGCCGGTGTCGATGCCGGTCTGCTCCAACAGCACGCGGACGCCCGCGGACGGCGAGAACGCCGCGAACCCGAACTGCGTCGCGCCGCGCCGATAGTGGAAGACGATCGTCCCCTCGGCATCCGGGAGCACGAGGGCGGTGAGCGCCGAGGAGATGCGCGCGACGCGCGGCATTCCGACGTCGAGCGACTCCGTCGCCGCGTGGCCGGTGAACTCGATCGGCAGGAACTGAACGCCGGACAGTGCCGGCGATCCGAGCACGGCGCCGGCACCGGCGACGAAGCGGACGGGAACGAGATTCCAGGAGCTGCCGGACTTCACCGCGCGCAGGAGCGATTCGGCCGCCGGAGCCGGCGGCTTCGGCGCGGTCGCGGGCCCGGCGATCACCGCGGACGAGAACGCGATCGCGACGGTCGCGATCGCGGGGAGCAGTCGATTCGAGTGCGCGTCGAGCTTCATCGGGTTCGCCAACCTTGTGCGGGGGCAGGTCAAGATGCGCAAGTGCGGAAGTGTACGGCAAACCGCGAACCGTCGGGATCGGCGCCGCGCGAACGGTTTCGCGCCGCGTTTCGCGGCCGCGACTCCGCCTTCCGGACGGGTCACTCCGGGATCAGGACGGTTTCTTCTTCCGCGAATGCGGCATCGCGTCGGAGAGGCCGAACTTCTTCAGCTTGACGTAGAACGCCGCGCGCGAGATCTGCAATCGACGGCACGCCTCCTCGCGATTGCCGCCACTCTGCTCGAGCGCGAGGCGGATCGCGTCCTGCTCGATCTCTTCCATCGGCTTCACGAGGACGACGGCCCGGCCGCTCTCCGCGATCGCGACCGGCGCCGCCTTCGGCTCGAAGCCGGCCGCCTCGATGCGATCGCCGTCCGCGAGGTGGTAGAGCCGCGCCACTTCGTGCTCGAGCTCGCGCACGTTGCCGGGCCACGAGTGCCGCAAGAGCGCGCGCTTCAGGTCGGGCGAGAACTCGCGCGACGTCCCGCGTTCGCGGTTCACGCGCGACAGGAACAGCTCCGCGAGCGGCAGCACGTCGTCGGGGCGCTCGCGCAGCGGCGGCACGCGCAGCACCGCGCCGCGCACGCGGTAGAAGAGGTCCTCGCGGAACGTGCCCGCGGCCACCTTCGCTTCGAGATCCTGGTTGGTCGCGCACACCAGCCGCACGTCGACCGGCCGCAGTTGCGTCGATCCGACCGGACGCACCGAGTGCTCCTGCAGCACGCGCAGGAGCTTCGCCTGCAGCGCGAGCGGCATGTCGCCGATCTCGTCCAGGAACAGCGTGCCGCCCGAAGCGCGGACCATGAGCCCGTCCTGATCCGAGTCCGCTCCGGTGAACGCGCCTTTCACGTGGCCGAAGAACTCGCTCTCGAGGAGCGTCTCGGGGACCGCCGAGCAATTCTCCGCGGCGAACGGCGCGGCGGCCCGGCGACTCTGCGCGTGCACCGCGCGCGCGACCACTTCCTTGCCGGTGCCGCTCTCGCCGAGCACGAGCAGCGGCAAGTCGGTGGGCGCGACGCGAGCGATCAACGCGAAGAGATCGCGCATCGGGGCGCTGGCCGCGACGACCTCGCGCGCGCCCGATGACGACGCGCCGCGGCCGGCCTCGGCGAGCGCGCGGTTCGCGGCGACGAGATCATGCTCCGTGCGGGCGACGCGCGCGGACAGCTCGACGTTCAGGCGCTCGATCTCGCGGCGGCGTTCGAGAGCGCCGATCGCGAGCGCGGCCTGCGAGGCCAACGCCTCGAGCAGCTCGATCGCACGCGACGAGAACGCCCCTTCGCGCAGCGGATTGTCGACGTAGATCGCGCCGCGCGAGCCGGTCTCGGTCGCGAACGGGACGCACACCACGGAGCGGAGATCGAGCTGTTCGATCGACATGCGCCCGTGCATGCGCTGGTCGGCCTGCGCGTTCGCCGTCACCACCGGCCGGCCCTGGCGGATCGCGTCACGGACGATGCTGCGGCTGATCTCCGTGCTGTCCGCGTCGAGCTCGCTCGATCGGGACTCGAACACGACCTGATCGTCCTTCAAGAGCAGCACGAAGCCGCGGCGTCCGCCCGACAGCGACACCGCGTTCTCGACCAGACGTTCGAGGAGCTTCGCCGGGTCCTGCTCGCGCAGGAGCGCGCGGTTGAACGTGACGAACGCGCGGAACACTTCGTCCGGCACGCCTTCGGTGGTCACGAACGCCCCGCTCGGCTTCGCGTCCTCCTTCGATTCCGACATCGCGAGCAGCTCCTCGAAGCTCGACCCGGCCGATGGGGCCGCGCCGTCCGACGGGATCGTCAACTCAACGTCCGTGCCGAGGCGATGCAGCAACGCGGCGCGGCCCTCCGCGACGACGTCGTCGGGCGCGGGACGGATGGAAGCGAGGATCGCGGGAAGCTCGCGTGCGACGGCGCCGGAGCGCGGCGACGACGCGCCGACCAG
>CAZBOK010000563.1:0-2688 GCA_964493525.1 uncultured Phycisphaeraceae bacterium
GTGCCGGTCGTGCCGGCTTGGTTGAGCGGAACGTTTGCGGCGTGGCCGCGACACCGTAGACTGCCGCGCTTCTTCCGGCGGGTCGAAGTCCATTACGGACCGCCCCTCACGTTCCGGGAGGACGAAACGCGCGAGGAGTCGATCGCGCGCGTCGAAGCAGCTTTGAAGTCACTGGCCGGCGGCGCGGGGCTGCGCGCCGGCGACGCCCGCGAGTCGCGTGACGCGCGGACGTGATCCCGTCGCAGGACGGAGATCGAGCAGGAGCCCTGACCGCGCCCGGCGGAACTCCGGGCCGCGCGGCGTCGCGCCTCGCGAAGGATTCCAATGCCCAAGAACCTGGTGAAGAAGTTCCAGATCGACCCGATCGAGCTGGAGAAAGCGGTCGCCGAAGCGCTCGGCTCGACCGGCAGCGAAGAAGTCTCGCGCCTCTACGACGCCTCGGTGAAGGACTTCAAGGCCGACACCGTCGTGAAGGGGAAGGTGCTGAAACTCGTCGGCAACGACGTCCTCGTCGACGTCGGATACAAGTCCGAAGGCGTGGTCCCGATCTTCGAGTTCGAGGAAGGCGCCGTGCTCGAGCCCGGCACCGAGATCGAAGTCCTGATCGAGGACATCGCGACGGAGACGGGTTACCTGCAGCTCAGCAAGCGCAAGGCGGATCGCCTGCGCGGCTGGGAGCGCGTGATCTCGACGCACAAGGAAGGCGACGTCGTGAAGGGCATCGCCGTCCGCAAGATCAAGGGTGGTCTGCTCGTCGACATCGGAGTGCCGGTGTTCCTCCCGGCGTCGCAGGTCTCCCTGCGCCGCACGGGCGACATCGCCGACTTCATCGGCAAGGAGATCGAGTGCAAGATCATCAAGATCGACGAAGCGCGAATGAACATCGTCGTGTCGCGTCGCCGCTTGATCGAGGAGCAGCGTGAGAAGCTGCGCGCCGAACTCCTCTCGACGTTGACCGAGGGTCAGATCCGCAAGGGCGTCGTCAAGAACATCGCCGACTTCGGCGCGTTCGTCGACCTCGGCGGCATCGACGGCCTGCTCCACATCACCGACATGACGTGGGGACGCATCAACCACCCGAGCGAGATGCTGCAGATCGACCAGGAGGTCGAGGTGCAGGTGTTGAAGTTCGACAAGGAACGCAACCGCATCGCGCTCGGCATGAAGCAGTTGATGGCGTCGCCGTGGCAGAACGTCGACACGAAGTATCCGGTGAACAGCCAGCACGTCGGCGAAGTCGTGAACCTGATGCCGTACGGCGCCTTCGTGAAGCTCGAAGACGGGATCGAAGGCCTGGTCCACATCAGCGAGATGTCGTGGACGCGCCGCGTGAACCATCCGTCCGAGATGGTGAACATCAGCGATCACGTCGAAGTGAAGGTGCTCGACATCAACAAGGAGAAGCAGGAGATCTCGCTCGGCATGAAGCAGTGCGAGGTCAACCCGTGGACCACGGTGGAGGACCGCTACCCGGTCGGCACCGTGATCGAAGGTCAGGTGCGCAACCTGACGAACTACGGCGCCTTCATCGAGATCGAAGAGGGCATCGACGGGCTGCTGCACGTCTCCGACATGTCGTGGACCAAGAAGATCACGCACCCGCAGGAGATGCTGAAGAAGGGCGACACGGTTCGCGCCGTGGTGCTCTCGGTCGATCGCGACAAGAAGCGCGTCGCACTCGGACTCAAGCAGCTCGAACCCGATCCGTGGAAGGACGAGATCCCGCGCAAGTACGGCGTCGGCGACGTCGTCGCGGGCCAGGTGCAGAAGATCACGAACTTCGGTGTCTTCGTCGAGCTCGAGGACGGTCTCGAGGGTCTGCTCCACATCTCCGAGCTGAGTCGCAAGAAGGTGAACTCGGCGGAAGAGATCGTGAAGCCCGGACAGAAGGTGAACGTCCGGATCCTCAAGGTCGACGTCGACGAGCGGAAGATCGGCCTCTCGATGATCAACGTCGAGCAGCCGCCGCCGGAGATCGCGATGGCGAACGTCAAGGAGACGCCGCCGGCTCCGCCGGAAGGTGCTCCGGCGCCCGACGCGCCCGCATCGCCCGATGCGTCCGCGGATGCGGCGCCCGCCGCCGAGGAAGGAAAGCCCGCCGAGGGCTGATCGATGCTCGCGACGGACCGGCGAAGCGCGCCGCTCTGGCTCCTGGCCTTCGTGCTGGGAGCCTGCAGCGGCGCGCCGCCGGTGCCGTCGATGACGGGAGTGGGGGAGCAGAAGACGGCGATGACGCAGGCGGCCGCCGATCGGCGCGTCGCCGAGATCGAGTCGCTCATCGCGTCGGGCGCGGACGACCAGGCGCTCGAGAAGATCACCGCGACGCTCGATGAATGGCCGCCGGAAGCCACGCGGCAGCGGCTGCAGCGTCTCGCGTTCGAGATCCGCCGTGACCGTTTCTACCGGCAGCATCCGCTCACTCTTTCGCTCGCGCTCGACCAGCCGCGCTACGCGTTCGGCGGCAAGGTCCACGTCGCCGTGAAGGTGACGAACCTCGGGCCCGACGCGCTCACGATGCCGGTCGAGTACCGATCGACGTGGGACGCGTTGATGCTGCGCGCCCCGGAGAAGAGCGCGCTGCAGTTGCGCGTCGTCGCGAAGGACGCCGACGGCGCCGGAAACCTGTGGACCGACGAGGCGCTCTACGAGGTGCCGCTCGAGGAGGACCTCGAGCTCGCGCCGGGCGCG
>CAZBOK010000564.1:0-2677 GCA_964493525.1 uncultured Phycisphaeraceae bacterium
CGTCGACGACGGATTCCGTCGCGCTCCGCCGGCTCATGCAGATGCGATCGCCGTCGAGGTCGAGCGCGGCACCGTAGGCCTGCTGCGCCGCGTTCGTCGGCGGGAAGAGCTTCGGCCGCTTCACCCACGCGTTGCCGACGCGCTCGAACACGTACACGGCGCCGACGTCGGAGTTTCCCGCGACCTTCTCGAACGGCGCCGACACGACGATGCGATCGCCGGAGATCGCGACCGCGGTGCCGAAGTGGGAACTGAACACGTTGCCGTCGCCGGTCAGGGTCCATGAGCCCGTGAGCGAGCCGCCGACGACTTCGAACACCTCCACGACGCCGCCCGGCTGCCCGATCACCGCGACGTCGCCGTCGTAGGCGCTCGACAGGCCGTTCACGTTCCACGGCGACGGTGTGATCTTGAAGAGCTGCTTGTCGTCGCACTGCGCGGCTGCGTCGTGCGCGAGCGCGGCGACGAAGAGAGCGGCGGCAGCGGCGGTGAATCTCACGGTGCACCTCCATCCCGGGTCGTTGCGAACGGGCCAGGACGCTAACCCGCGCGCGACCCGCGGAGCAAGGCGACGAGCGCTCGACGTCGGCGCCGGGGCGACCGCCCGAAGGCCCGCTGCAGATTCACGAACTGGCGCATCGACATCGCCGGCGACGGCGCGCTCGATCGCGCGGAGCCGCATCGCCCGGCCGTCGGAAGTGGAGTCGATCCCGCGCGATCCGCCCGTCGCGTCGCGCGCGGAGTTCGCACGCACGCACGACGCACGGGAGTTGCGGAGCGCGGTCCTCGCACGTGGCAACCCACGTCGATGCGATCGATCGCAGGATCCTCCTGCCGCGCGCGAGACGCGCGCGGCGCGTGTCCGCGTCGATCGCGCTCCTCGCGATCGCGGGCTGCGCGTCCTCCTATCCCGCGACCGACCTGCCGCCCGCGGCGCGCGGAGCGCCGCGCTTCACGATCACCGCCGACGAGCCGTGGACCGCGACGCACCTGCGCGTGGCCGCCGATCAGTGGATCGAGATCTGGGCGGACGGCGACGCCTGCATGACCGAGTACGGGCCGCTCGGATGGAACGGCTCGGAGCGGTACGGACCGCGCGGAACGTTCGCGTGGAACCGCCGCTACTCGTCCGGGCAGTTCGCGCTCGCCGCGGGCGACGACGGTCCCGCTCCGGCGTTCGCGCTGATCGGCCGCATCGGCGCCGACGGCGCGCCGTTCTTCGTCGGCGACCACTGCGTGGTGAAGGCCGATCGCGCGGGCGAGCTGTCGCTGGGCGTGAACGACTGCGACTTCGACGACAACTCGGGGTGGTTCCGCGCCGCGGTCCGCATCGGCGCACGACAGCCGGCGTCGATCACGCCCGTCGATCGGCGTCCGGTGATCACCGCGACCGCCGAGCCGCGCCCCGTGAAGGACTCGCGCGTGGTGATGATCTTCGTCGACGGCCTGCGCGCCGACGTGCTGCGCGAGCTCGCGTTCAACGGCTACCTCCCGAACTTCAAGCGCATCTTCTTCGACGCCGGAACGGAGATGGAGCGCACCACGACGATCGCGCCGGCGAACACGATCCCCGCGACGACCGCGTGCCTCACCGGTTCGTGGCCCGACCGCACCGGCCTCGTCGAGCAGATCACCTTCCATCGCGACAGCGGATCGCTCGACACGCTGCTCGACACGTTCGGCCCGACGAAGTCGGCGCGGAAGATCCGCGCCGAATGGTGGCGCGTCGCGTTCCCGTCGTGCGGCGAGCGTCCGCTGCTCATCAACGAATGGTGCGCGCGCGCCGGACGTCAGTTCTCGTCGACCGTGCTGCCGGTGCTGCCCGACTATCCCCCCGACCTCTATGTGCAACGGCTCGCGAACGTGGTCCCGTTCTTCGGCGTGCAGGAGCTGAAGCGCACCTACGCCGATCGGGTGCAGACCTCGTTCGCGCTCGAGCAGGTGATCCGCTCGAAGAACCACGTGATGGCGCTGTGGTACTCGGGCGTCGACGCCGCGAGCCACGAGACGGCGCGCGGCGAGTTCGGCCCGGCGCGTCAGGCGCTCGCGTTCATCGATCGGGACCTCGCGTCCCTCGAGGCGAAGCTGAAGAAGGAAGGGATCGACGATCGCACCTACTGGGTGCTCTGGGCCGACCACGGATTCATCGGCGGCGACACGCACGTCAGCCGGAACTACGACCTCGCCAACGACTTCTTCTTCGAGGGCCTCGCCGATGCGGACGGGGATCGCCGGCCCGACGCGGACGGCGGCCTCGGGATGAACGCGCGGTTCATGATCGACGAGATCCCGGTCACTCGCGAGCACTCCGATCTCGAGGGGAAGCACTTCGCCGCGTGCGCGACGATGGCCTATGCGGCCGCGTGGTTCGCGCTCCCGAAGCGATCGTTCCTCTCCGGCGATTGGAAGGAGCCGAACACCGCGAGCGAGCTGATGCATTACGAGGTGCATCCGGACTTTGATCCGGTCGACGTGCCGCGCCGACTGCTCGACGTGCGTCGGCCGGAGGAGGCTCGCGCCGCGGGGATTCCCGAGAACCCCGTCGCGCTCGTCTGCATTCCCGTCCCGCCCGAGGGCGTCCTCGTGCTCGGTCAGGAAGGACGCGCCGCGCTGATCGAGCGCCGGCATCGCGCGGGCACGCCGCCGCGCACGTTCGACTACCGGTTCCGCCCGCTGC
>CAZBOK010000565.1:0-2677 GCA_964493525.1 uncultured Phycisphaeraceae bacterium
GCCGGGACTCCGGACGTCGTCGCCGACCCGCCGGCTCGCACCACGCCGGCGACCGCCGCTGACGCTCCCCAAGTCGCCCCGACGGACGCAGCGACCCCGGCGTCGAACGCCCCGCCGGCAGAGGCGGTCCACGGACCGAACGCCAGCAACGCCGCCGTCGATCCGGCCTCCGCGACCACGACGGTCGCGGTCCCCGATCGCGCGAGCGGAACTGCCGCAACCGGGACCGCGACCATCCCGCCGGCCGTCGACCCGGTGCTCGGTCTCGAAGGCCGCGTCGTCTACGGCGTGCGCCGCACCGCCCGGAACGGCGCGGTGATCGACATGTGCCGCTGCTTCCAGCAGATCCCTGCCTACCAGCGCATCCGCCGCGAGGATCTGCCGCGCACGCGCGCCGACTACCACTTCCTGATGACGCAGGCGACCTCCCAGTTCGAAGACGCGGTGGAAGCCGTCGCGCTCCGAGCGGAAGTCGAGCTGGTCATCGTCCCGGACAAGAACGTCGTGCTGCCCGAGGGCACTCGCGATCTCACCGATGAGGTCGTCGCCTGGCTGCGAGGCGCGCACTGAGGAGGCCGTCCTGACCCGTCCCGCAGTGCCGGTCCGTCGCTTCGCCCTCCCGTTCGCCGTCCTCGCAATCGCCGTCGCCGCCGCCTGCACCACGCAGGCGCCGAGCGACCCCGGCTTCGACCCGTCGCCGGCGGTGCGCATCTGGACCGAGTCTCCCGATGGCGTCGTGTCCTCGCCTCCGGTTGCCGAAGCCGCACCGATCCCCGCCGAACCCGCGAGCGCGTCGCACGAGACGCATCCGGCCGACACCGCGTTGTTCCCGCCCGGCCTGCTCGCTCCGGACGATCCCGGCGCACGGAGCGCGGCGCGCGCCGACGTGTCGCTCGCGTCGCCTTACCACCCGTACAGCCACCAGACGATCCGCTCGCCCGACGGTCGCTTGACCCGCCTCTACTGGGTGCGCGCGGGGCGCGGCGTGCAGATCGAGACATTGATCAAGGCGCACACGCACGCGGGCGATCCCGCCGTCGCGGTCGTGACCCGCACCGACGCGGTGCAGGTCGACCCGCGCCCGCAGACTCCGGCGCCCGCGCAGTCGATCCTCTCGAACGTCCCGCCCGGTATCGCGAACGTCTCCGACTTGATCGCGGTGACGTCGTCCGACGAGGTCCTGCTCGAAGTCGATCAGTTGATGACCGCGCTGCTCACCGAGACGCCGCAGGTCGAGATCGAAGCGCGCGTCGTCGAGATCAAGTACGACGACGACGTGCAGACCGGCGCGAACCTGCGCGTGCGCGAGAACAACGTCAACACGACGACGCTGCCGAACGGGTCGAAGAAGGTGTTCGGACGCGACGATCGCAGCACGCTGTTCAAGAACTTCACCTCGCCGTTCGAACCCACCGCGTTCCTGAACGGAGAGCCGGTCGGCACCCTCGCGCTCGCCTTCTTCGACAGCGACACGCGCTACCGCGCGTTCCTGCGTGCGATCCAGAACACGACGAACAGCCGCGTGCTCTCCGAGCCGAAGATGGCGGTGCTGAACGGCCATCGCGCGATCATCGACACCGGCAACAAGACGCCCGTGCTGCAGCCGGTCATCAACTTCGTCGGCTCGCTGCAGCAGGTGCAGGTGCGCTTCGAGGACACCGGCATCAAGCTGATCGTCACGCCCTACCTGCTGATGGACGACATGATCCAGGTCGACATCACGGCGGAGGTGTCGTTCGTCTCCGGGTTCATCAACTCGGGCGCCGACGTGCTGAACCCGATCATCTCGAACCGCAACGCGTCGACCGTCGTCAACGTGCGCGACGGCTACACCTTCGCGATCGGCGGCTTGATCGCGACCGAGGACACCGACGTGGTGAGCAAGGTGCCGCTCCTCGGCGACATCCCGCTGATCGGCTACCTGTTCAAGTCGACCGAGAAGAAGCAGACGCAGTCGCAGGTGCTGTTCTTCATCACCCCGCGGTTGATCAAGACGCCGGCGTCGCTGCTCGAACCGGTCGAAGGCTCCGGGGGCTGAGTTCCTCGGCCGGGAGTTCCTCGAGGCGGCCACGATCGCGGCGCGATCTCGGTAGCTTGAGCTGCACATGGACCGCGCCGACGTCGCGCTCGAGACCCGGGGACTGACCAAGTCGTTCGGCGCCGTCGCCGCGCTCCGCGGCGTCGACCTCGAAGTGCGGCGCGGCGAGCTGTTCGGGTTCCTCGGTCAAAACGGCGCCGGCAAGACCACGACCATCCGCATCCTCGCGCGGCTGATCCGCGCGGACGCGGGCAGCGCGTCGCTCCTCGGCCGCGACATCGCGCGCTCACCGGCGGCGGAGCTGTTCCAGCGCGTCGGCTTCCTCGTCGAGACGCCCGCGTTCTTCCCCGGCCTGTCGGGCGTCGACAACCTCGCGATCCACGCGCGGCTCGCGCGGCTCGATCGTGCGCGGGAGCGCATCGCGAGCGTGCTCGAGCGCGTCGGGCTCACGGCGGTCGGCGCGCGCAAGGTCGGCGGCTGGTCGCTCGGCATGCGCCAGCGGCTCGGCCTCGCGCAGGCGCTCCTCGGCGATCCGGACCTGCTCGTGCTCGACGAGCCCACCAACGGACTCGACCCCGGCGGCATCTGGGAGATCCGCGAGCTCCTGCGCGCGGAAACGGAGGAGCACGGCCGCACCGT
>CAZBOK010000566.1:0-2675 GCA_964493525.1 uncultured Phycisphaeraceae bacterium
CGTCGGGTTCGACGGGACGATCTCGATCGGTCGTGACCTGAAGCTCGCGCTCGGCGGCGGGGCGAGCCTCGTGACGAGCGGATCGTCGAGCGCGCTCGTCGCCCGGAGGCTCACGGTCACGGCCGGCAACGGCGTGGACATGGTGGGCCTCCAGTCGTTCGGCGGCATGACGCGCGCTTCGCGGATCGCGCTCGGCGGCGGGACGAATCATTGCCTGTTCTCGGGCCCCGCGATCTCCGCTCCGCTCACGTTCCGCGGCGGGTCGGGCGAAGACCTCGTCGCGATGAGCGCGTCGGACGCGCAGGGTGTCACGTTCGACCTCGGCGGCGGCGTGAACAACGTCACGCTCTCGGTCTCGAACTTCGCGGGGCCGCTGCGAGTGCGCGGCGGCAACGGCGAGGATCAGGTCGCGATCACGCAAGTCGGCATCCAGGGGCGCGCGCAATTCGACCTCGGCGGCGGGCTGAACGACGTCGCGTTCTCGCCCGCCGCATGCGCGGGGCGCGTCACGTTCAACGGCGGCGGCGGAAAGGACACGCTCGTCTGCCTGATCGGCACCGACCTCCAGAACGGCGTCGTCGCGCGCATGGGCGGCGGCCCGAACACGCTCCTGGTCGGCGCGTCCGACATCGCCGGCAGGCTCGATTGGTCCGGCGGCTCCGGCATCGACGAGATCACGCTCAACGCGGACGCCACGCTCGACCGCGCGCGACTTTCGCTCGGCGGCGGGAACAACAAGTTCATGATCTCCGGCATCAACGACGCGGTCGGACGACTCGACGTGTTCGCCGGCGCCGGCAAGGACGAGGTGCACGCGGCGTCGCTCGCCAAGTCCGGCGACCTGCGGCTCGTGCTCGGCGGCGGCGACAACCTCGTCGACCTCGCGAACGCCGTGATCGGCGGCGACTTGTTCGTGAAGACCGGCGGCGGCGACGATACGTTCGCCTTCGGCGGGATCGCCGTGACGGGAACGACGACGGTGCACTCGGGCGGCGGGAACGACACCGGCCCGTGAGCCCGCGCGTGGCGATCGGCCCCGACTTCGAGACTCGAAAGGACTCCGGCATGAACACTCGGATCTGGATGACGCTCGCGTTCGCCTCGTGCCTCGCATCGCGCGCCGTCGCGGGCGACGTCACCGCCGCGGTGACGAACGGCACGCTGAACATCACCGGCAGCTCCGGCGACGACGTCGTCGTGATCGACCAGGAGATGCTGCCCGCCGGACACCTGAACGTGAGCCCCGGCGTCGGCACCACGATCAACGGCGGCAGCAATCCGATCGAGTTCACCGTCACGAACGACGTGGTCGTCCGATTGGGACCGGGCAACGACACGCTCTCCTCGCCGAACGTCATCTTCCCGCGCGACTACCGCGTCACCGACACGCAGGGGGACAACAGCTTCTCGTTCATCGGCGCGGTCACGACGCGCGATCTGAGGGTGAAGTTCGGCGCGGGCGAAGAGGTCGTGACCTTCGACGAATCGATCACGATCGGTCGCAACCTGAAACTCGCCCTCGGCAACGGCGACAGCTTCGTCGCCGGCACCGCGCCGGTCTTGAACGTCGTCGGGAAGCTGACCGTGACCGCGGGCTCGGGCCTCGACGTGATCATGATCGACACGATCTTCGGAGTCTCGCGCGCGTCGCGGATCGCGCTCGGCAACGGCGACAACCAATTGGCGATCGCGCACGCGACGCTCGCTGCGCCGCTGCGCATCACCGGCGGTACCGGCGCCGACAACATCGTGTTGAACGACACGAGCGGCCAGGACCTGTCGTTCGTGCTCGGACGCGGCACGAACGAAATCGGGATCGGCGGATCGTCGTTCACCGGACGCCTCTCCGTGACCGGCGGGAAGAACGATGACGCGGCGTCCTTCGTCGGGACGGTGATCGACGGTCGGATCGACTTCGATCTCGCCGGCGGCACGAACGACGTGTCGTTCGGCACCTGCACGGCGCAGAGCCGCGTCACGTTCCTCGGGGGCGCAGGCACCGACAACCTGGGAGTGCTCACCAACTCCGACCTGCAGGGCGGCGTGAACGCGCGCCTCGCCGGGGGCGGGAACCTGCTCCTGGTCGGCGCTTCGTCGATCCACAAGAAGCTGTCGCTCGAATGCGGCAACGGGGACGACCAGATCTCGGTGTTTCCGAACTCGACGATCGACAAGGTCCGACTGGAGGTCGGCGGCGGTCACAACGTGTTCATGTCGTCGCCCACCAACGACGTCATCGGACGACTCGACATCGTCGCAGGGAATGGCATCGACGAGATCCACGCCGCGTCGCTCTCGAAGTCCGGGAACATGCGGCTCGTGCTCGGCGGCGGCGACAACCTCGTCGACCTCACGAACGCGACGATCGGCGGCGACCTGTTCGTGAAGACGGGCGGCGGCGACGATACGTTCACGTTCGGCGGGATCACCGTGACCGGCACCACGACGGTGCACTCCGGCGGCGGGAACGACACCGGCCCGTGAGCACGCTCGTGAATCCGCGTCCCCTGCGCCTCGAGTCCGCGGTCGACGTGCTGCGCCGCACGCCGGCAGCGGTCGACACGCTGCTCCGCGATCTCCCGACCGAGTGGCTCGACGCGAACGAGGGCCCGGACACCTGGAGTCCCTACCAGGTGCTCGGTCACTTCATCCACGGCGAGGAGACCGACTGGATC
>CAZBOK010000567.1:0-2673 GCA_964493525.1 uncultured Phycisphaeraceae bacterium
ATCGAGGCTCTGAGCACGGGAGCTTCGAGAACGGAGTGAACAGAACAGAGCTACCATCCACGACATTCTGCACGGATCTGTCGAGGAGCTCCCGGTCAGGACATTCCGCACGAATCTGACGGAGATCCGTCACCCGACCCGATCGCCCGCGGCGCGCCCCGGCGAGATCGGCGCCTCTCGGCAACGACGTCGCCGTCACTCGGGATCGCCGTCCCGGTCGCGGGCCACACACGATCTGCCGACGACGACGTCCGGCGTGTCGTATCTGTCCGGCTGACCCCACCCGACGGCGCCGCCAATCACGGCAGCAGCAGCAAGTCGCCCGGGCGCGGATTCAGGTGCGGGCGGCGGCCCAGCGGCGCGGCGTGAGTTCGGCGACCAGGGAGGTCGGCGTGCGCTGGATGCGGGCGAGGACGTCGGCGAGGTAGGCGTACGGCTCGACGCCGGCGCTCTTGCAGGTCGCGAGGATGGAGTAGAAGAGCGCGGCGCGACGTCCGCCTTCGTCGCCGCCTGCGAAGAGCCAGTTCTTGCGTCCGAGCGCGACGGCCCTGATGGCGTTCTCAGCTCGGTTATTGTCGATCGGGAGCCGCCCGTCCTCGAGGTAGCGCACGAGCGACGGCCAGAGCGTGCGGGTGTAGGACACCGCCTCGCCGAGCGGGCTCTTCGGGAGGGCGTCCTTCGCGAGATGTTCGAGGACGGACGCCAGCGTCGCGATCTCGGGCTTCGCGCGCTCCTGCCGCAGGGCGCGGATCGCGTCCGGGTCGAGCCCACGGCCGCGTACATCGGCCTCGATGGCATAGAGCCGCGCGATGAGCGTCAAGACGATCGCCGCGTCGACGTCGCCGCCCTGGAAGGCGTCGTAGTACTTCCGCCGCACATGGGCCCAACAGGAAACGGGCACGACGCCGCCGCCCTTGAAGAGCGCGTGGTAGCCGGCGTAGGCGTCGCAGACGAAGTGACCCTTCCAGTGGGCGAGCACCTCCATCGGTCCCTCGCGCGAGCGCGACCGGCGGAAGTCGAAGAAGGTGTCGCCCTCCGGCGTGCGATAGACCCAGAGCCGACCTTCGAAGGTCTTCCCGCGCGACCAGTTCTCCTGCACCGTGACCGGCGTGTCGTCGCCGTGCATGACCGTCGCGGCGAGCACGGCCTTCTTGATCTCCTCGCCGACCGGCGCGAGCAGCCGCGCGGCGAGACCGACCCAGTCGCACAGCGTGGACCGGCTGATCTCGATCCCCTCGCGGGAGAGGATCTTCTCCTGGCGCGCGAGCGGCAGATGGTCCACGTACTTCTTCACGACGAGGTCCGCGAGCACCGTGGCGCCCGGCCGGACCCGCTCCGCGGCGCGCTCGGCGAGCGGCGCCGCCTCGGCGACCTTCTCGCAGTCGCGGCACACGTAGCGGCCGCGGACGTACTCGGTGACGAAGCGCTTGGCCGGCTCGAAGCCGAGCTCCTCGGTGACGTCCTCGCTGATCCGGACGAGGTCCTTCGCGCAGCAGGGGCAGGTGGTCGTCGCGGGCGGGACGTCGACGCGGCGGCGCTCGAGGTGCTCCGGCAGAGGCTTCCTGCCGTGAGGCGTCCTCTTCTTCGCCGGCACCGGCGCCTC
Source organism: uncultured Phycisphaeraceae bacterium (assembly GCA_964493525.1). Taxonomy (GTDB): domain Bacteria; phylum Planctomycetota; class B15-G4; order B15-G4; family JADJEK01; genus CAZBOK01. The sequence goes on from CAZBOK010000567.1 coordinate 1,604, forward strand.
GTCGTCGGGCGCGGCGACTTCGGGTGCCGGCTCCGCGGGAGCGGGCACTGCGTCCTTCACCGCCGCGGACGCCTCCGCGAAGGACATCGCGAGCTGGTTCGGGTCGAGCTTCTCGCTCGCTCGCGCGAAGAGCTGGCGCACGAGGTGGTCGATCTTCTGCTGCGCGAGCCGCAGCGCGCTCTTCTGCTCCGCGATCGTCCTGTCCCGCGCCTCGACGCCGAGCGAGAGATCGCGCACCATCGATTGGAGCTTCGCGACGTCGAGCGGGAGCGCTGCTTCCATCGACAACAGGACGCAGCGAGATGCGTCCGAGATTCGCGATTCCGTGAGGATTCCGCTGAGTTTCTCACTCGCTCGGCGCGCGGTCGTACCACGCGCGCCGACGCGCTCGCGCGAGGTCGAATCCGCCGAGAAGCACGGAGAGTTCCGCGGCCCCGAGCTCGACCGCCCGCGAGTCGCTCCGCGGCCACGAGAAGGTCCCCTTCTCCAGGCGCTTGGCGAACACCCAGAAGCCCGAGCGGTCCCAGAGCAGGACCTTCAGCCGGTCGCGACGCCGGTTGCAGAAGACGAAGAAGTGCCCCGAGAGGGGGTCCCGCTCGATCACTGACCGCACCGCCCCCTGCAGCCCGTCGAAGCTCTTCCTCATGTCCGTCGGACCGACCGCGAGGAAGATGCGCGACCTCGGCGGGATCGTCAGCACGCGGCGAGCGCCCGCACCAGTCGCGCGGTTGCCTCGGCGCTCGTGCCGCGCGGGACTCGCACCACCACGTCGCCGACCGCGATCTCGATCCCGGCGAGCTCGTCCTGCGCCACGACCACCGGCACGAGCCGCGCCTCCGCGCCCCCGCGGAGCCGTGCGCGCCACCAGGCGAGCGTCGTGTACGGCACGCCCGCCGCGGCGGCGAACGCCTTCAGCGAGACGCCACTCCTCTCGTGCTCCTGCACGAGCTCTCGCATCTGCTCCTCAGACCACCGCCGTCGCCGGGCCATCGCACGACCTCCTCGTCGTGCCCGCGATGGTCAGCGACCCGCGGCGTCACGCAAGGTGGGGTTCGCCGGACGGATACGGT
>CAZBOK010000568.1:0-2673 GCA_964493525.1 uncultured Phycisphaeraceae bacterium
GCGGGCGCGCGACGTCGTGTACGCCGACCGCGCCGAGCTCGAACTCGCCTCGGGCGCGGGCGGCGCGCGGCTCACGGCGGTCAAGCCGGCCGGTCGCGCCGGTCTCGCCGGAGCACGCGTCGGAGACCTCGTCCTCTCGGTGAACGGCGCCGGGGTCGCGAGCGCGGCGGAACTCGCCGACCGCGTGGGCGCCGCGCGCGCGACGCCCGCCTCCGGGCCGATCGTCCTGTTCGTGCGTCGCGGGCGCGAGACCCGCTTCCTCAAGGTCGAGTAGCGCTCCCTGCAATGGACGACGCCCCCGCGACGGCCGATGGCCGCGGCGGGGGCGTCGCGATGTCACCCGGCGAACCGGGTGAGATCCTCACATCTTGGTGTGATCGCCCGACGGGTTGTACTGGTTCAGCGAGACGACGCCCGCGGCCCAGTCCCAGATCTCCCAGAGATCCATCGAACCCGCGGCGCCGGCGCCCATGCCGATCTTGAGGCCGACCTTGAAGTCGCCCTTCGCCTGGTCGAAGGTCCAGAAGTCGCCGCCGTTGTGCAGGTAGTTGTTCAGCCCGAGCACTTCGAAGTCCGCGTAATCGAACACGCCGAGACGGACGACCTTGGTGAGCTGCGCGTGCGCGCCGAAGTCGTAGTCGTTCTTGCCCGTGCCGAAGTTCAGGTCGAAGATGTCGTAGAAGTCGAGCACGAGATTGACCGGCCAGTGGACGAGCTTCTGACCGACGCTCATCTCCTCCGCCGCAGCCATGTTGGCGGGTGCGTTCGACGTGTTGACGCCGGCACAACCACACAGGAACGACGAGAGAAGCAACGCACTCAGACACTTGCTCATCGAGAGCCCTCCCTTTGCATGAGCAGCCGTTCGAAAGACTTACGGGGACCGAAGAAAGGTCACCGGACGCGGGCAGAGTAGGATCGCGCCAAGCCCGATACAAAAAGAAACTTGCGGAGGATGACCATGAACTGGACACGCATCCTCGCGCGAATCGGAGCCGCCGTCCTGCTCGCGTGCGCGGCCGGAGGCTGCGCGATCTCGCGCGTTCGAGTCGACGTCGGCACGGAGTTGGACGCGTCGAATGGCGCGGTCGCGTGCGTCGATCCGATCGCCGCGGAGGTCGGCGCGCGCGTCCTCGCGCGGGGCGGGAACGCGGTCGACGCGACGGTCGCGACTGCGTTCGCGCTCGCGGTGACCTGGCCGGCCGCCGGAAACATCGGCGGCGGCGGGTTCCTGCTGTTCCGCGCGACGAACGGCGACGCGGCGTTCGTCGACTACCGGGAGATCGCGCCGGGGCGCGCGACGCCGACGATGTTCCTCGACGAGCACGGCGCGATCGATCGCTACCACGTCGATCTCGGCTTCCGTCCGGTCGGCGTTCCCGGCACTGTCGCCGGCCTGTGGCTCGCGCACGAGCGGTTCGGCACGCTGCCGTGGCGCGATCTCGTCGAACCGGCGGTGCGCCTCGCGGCGGACGGATTCGTCGTGAGCCCCGCGCTCCACGACTCGATCGCCGAGGTTCGCGACGATCTCGCGCGCTTTCCAGAATCGGCGCGCATCTTCCTCGACGAGCACGGCGCGGCGCTTCCGACCGGCGCGCGGCTCCGGCAGATCGACCTCGCGCATTCCCTTGCGCGGATCGCCGAGGATGGAGCCGATGCGTTCTATCGCGGCGAGATCGCTGCGCGGATCGTCGCCGACTCCGACGCCCATGGCGGGCTGCTCGCGCGCGCCGACTTCGCGGCGTATCGCGCCGTCGAGCGCGCGCCGTTGGTCGGCCGATATCGCGGGCGCACGATCGTCTGCGGCCCGCCGCCGACCGCGGGCGGAACGTTCCTGCTCGAGACGCTCGGACAGCTCGGAGCGTTCGACCTCGGCGCCATCGAGCCGGACGACGACGCCGAGCTGCACCTGATCTCGGAAGCAATGCGGCGCTCGTTCCTCGATCGAGCGCTCCATCTCGGTGACCCGGAGTTCGTGACGGCGCCCGTCGAGTGGATGACGAGCCCGGCCCACGTCGAGGAGCTGGCGCGCTCGATCGACCGCGTGCGCGCGACCAAGTCGGACGCGATCGCGGGAGACCTGGGCGGGACGCTCGCGCCGCCCGAGTCGGAACAGACCACCCACATCTCGGTGGTCGATCGATTCGGCAACGCGGTCGCGAACACCTACACGCTCGAGGAGTCGTGGGGCGCGAAGGTCGTCGCCGCGGGCACCGGCATCGTGATGAACAACGAGATGCATGACTTCGTCGTGACGCCGGGCAAGAGCGACCGCGACGGCACGATCGGGACGGCGCCGAACGTCATCGCGCCCGGCAAGCGGATGCTCTCTTCGATGTGCCCGACCATCGTGGTCGGCGCGGACGGCGCGCTCGAACTCGTGCTCGGAAGCCCGGGCGGCAAGACGATCCCGTCGACGGTGATCCGCGTGCTGACGGCGGAGATCGATCACGGCCTCGCGCCGCGCGCAGCGGTCGACCTCGGCCGACTGCATCAAGCGCTCTACCCGGATCGATTGCGCCTCGAGCGTCGCGTCGATCGAGGCGTGCGCGACCGGCTCGCGGCGCGCGGGCACGCGATCGAGGACGTCCGCGGGCAAGGAGACTGCCACGCGATCCTGCGCGATCCGGCAACCGGCCGCCTCGCCGCGGTCGCCGATCGCCGCATCGCCGG
>CAZBOK010000569.1:0-2656 GCA_964493525.1 uncultured Phycisphaeraceae bacterium
CACCGTTCGCACTGTGTCTAGCGATCGTCCCCGACCGAATCGCGCGCACGCTGCCGTCCCGCGTCCTCGGATTCACGGTGTTCGTGCTGTTCGTCTACATGGTCTGGTTCGACGTCGCGGCGGAGTGGCTGTTCTGGGACGAGTTCGACGCGCGGTTCAATTTCATCGCCGTCGACTACCTCGTCTACACACGCGAGGTCGTGGAGAACATCCGCGAGTCGTATCGGCTGTGGGCGATCCTCGCAGGGCTCCTGGTCCCGACCGTCGCGGTCGCCGCGTTCCTGCGGCGGTCGATGCTGGATGCGATCGGCGCGCCGGCCCGCGGCGGAGAGCGCGTCGCTCTCGCCGTCGCGGCCGTGGCGCTGCCGGCGTTCGCCTTCGTCGGCGTCGACGATCGGTGGGTTCAGTTCAGCGGCGATCGCTTCGTGCGCGAGCTGGCGCGCAGCGGACCGTACAGCCTGTTCGCCGCCTTCCGCTCCAACGACATCGAGTACTCCGACTTCTACGCGACGATCCCGGAGCATCGTGCGCTGACGCGTCTGCGCGACCTCGTGCTGCTCGACGACGCCGTGACGGCGGACGGTCCCGCGACGGGAGATCTGACGCGCGACGTCGCGAGCGCGCGACCGGCGCGGCGCTCGAACGTCGTGCTGGTCGTGGAGGAGAGCCTCTCGGCGCGATTCCTTGAGGCGTTCGGCGGCGATCCCGCTGCGACGCCGGTGCTGAACGACCTGCTGCCGAAGAGCCTCCGCTTCACCGATTGCTACGCGACCGGCATCCGCACCGTGCGCGGGCTCGAGGCGGTCGCACTGTCGTTGCCGCCGACTCCCGGTCAGTCGGTCCTGAAGCGGCCGCATCACGAGAACCTGTTCAACGTCGGCGGCGTGCTCGCCGGTCGCGGCTACGACGTGAAGTTCGTCTATGGCGGAGCCGGACTCTTCGACGACATGGGGCCGTTCTTCTCGTCGAACGGCTTTCGCGTCGTGGATCGGTCGGACTTTGCGCCGGACGAGGTGCACTTCGAGAACGCGTGGGGCGTGTGCGACGAGGACCTCTTTGCGCGCGTGATCCGCGAAGGCGACCGCTCGCACGAGCGCGGCGCGCCGTTCTTCTCGCTCGTGATGACGACGTCCAACCATCGGCCGTTCACCTACCCGGGCGGCCGCATCGACATCGAGTCCGGCCACGGGCGTTCGGGCGCCGTGAAGTACGCCGACTTCGCGATCGGCCGCCTGTTGAGCGAAGCGGCGACGCGCCCATGGTTCGACGACACGTTGTTCGTGATCGTGGCGGACCATTGCGAGAGCGCGCGTGGTCGCACCGAGCTGCCGGTCGACCGCTTCCACATCCCGTGGATCGTGTTCGCGCCGAAGCTGGTGCCGCCGCGCGCGGTGCCCGGAGTCTGCAGTCAGATCGACGTGGCGCCGACGGTGCTCGGCCTGCTCGGCGGGCGGTACCGCAGCCGCTTCTTCGGCCAGGACGTCCTCGCGCACGTGCCGGGGCGTGCACTGCTGTGCAACTACCTGCACGTCGGGCTGTTCACGGGCGATCGGCTGGTGACGCTGGGTCCGCACCAGGACGTCGAGATCTCCGCGATCGACTCCGACGCGACGGCGACGCGCCTGGACGGCGACGCGACGCGGCCCGAGGCGATCGACGCGATCGCGTGGTTCCAGGGCACGAGCTGGATGCTCGCGCACCGCGCCAACGCAGCGCTGCCGTGACGATCGCCGGCGTCGCGCGCGCGGCGATCGTTCACTTCTTCCCGGAGAGGCGGATCGCGCTCTGTGCCGCCGCGAGCCGTGCGATCGGCACGCGGTAGGGCGAGCAGCTCACGTAGTCGAGCTTCGCTTCGTCGCAGAACGCGACGGACTTCGGATCGCCGCCGTGCTCGCCGCAGATCCCGCACTTCAGGTCGGCCTTCGCCTTGCGCCCGTTGTCGACCGACATCCGCACGAGCTGGCCGACGCCGTTCACGTCGAGGCTCTTGAAGGGATCCTCCTCGAGCACGTTCTTGTCCGTGTATTCGAGGATGATCTTGCCGGTGTCGTCGCGCGAGAATCCGAAGGTCATCTGCGTGAGGTCGTTCGTGCCGAACGAGAAGAAGTCCGCGTACTTCGCGATCTCGGCGGCCGTCAGCGCCGCGCGCGGGACCTCGATCATCGTTCCGATCAGGATCTTGCCGGCGTAGCCGGTCTCCGTGCGGATCTCGGCGATCACGCGTTCGGTCAGTTCGCGCAGGAACTTCAGCTCCTGCCACGTCCCGACCAGCGGATGCATGATCTCCGGGATGACGTTCACGCCTTCCTTCGCGCAGATCGCGGCCGCCTCGACGATGGCGCGCACCTGCATCTCGTAGATCTCGGGATAGGTGATCCCGAGGCGGCAGCCGCGGTGGCCGAGCATCGGGTTCAGCTCCTTCAACTCGACGACCTTCCGCTGGACGTCCGCGAGCGACACCTTCAGCACGCCCGCGAGCTCCTGCTGCGCTTCTTCGGTGTGCGGGAGGAACTCGTGCAGCGGCGGATCGAGCAGGCGGATCGTCACCGGCAGCCCGTCCATGGCGCGGAACAGCTCGGCGAAATCCTTGCGCTGGAACGGCAGCAGCCGGGCCAGCGCCGCCTCGCGCCCGGCGGTGTCGCCGGCCATGATCATC
>CAZBOK010000570.1:0-2649 GCA_964493525.1 uncultured Phycisphaeraceae bacterium
CCCGCCGGCGACGGGATCCTCGTCGATCTCGGCGATCGCCTCTGCTTGCTGGCGGACGAGGATTCCCGGCGCGTCGGCGTCGAGGTCGGGTTCGATCCGCAGCGCGGCTCGCTCGGAACGCCGCGCCGCTTCGCGACGTTCGGCGACGGGGTCCTGGTCGGCGCACTTCCCGGGACGGATCATCGGCGCACGGCGCTGGTGCAGTCGCGCGATCGGCTCGCGTCGTTCGCGGTCGCGGAGGGCGCGGTCGCCGCGGCGCCGGAGCCCGCGGCGCTGGTTCCGTGGCGGATCTCGACGCCGCGCTTCGAGCGCGCGCTGATGCTGCATGTCGCGCTCCTGTTCACCGCGTGGCTCGCGTGCCGGCGCCTGCGCCGCCCGTCGATCGCGCCGTTGCCGGGGACGATCGTGCCCGCGCCGCTCCCGCGGCGCGTCGGCGCGTTCCTGATCGATGCGGTCGCGGTCGCGCTGATCGTGCTCCCGCTGCGCTTCCAGGTGCTCTCGGAGGGCGAGATCGAGTACTGGATGCGGCACGCGGTCGAGACCGACAGCCGGGAGGTGGTGACCCTCGTGTGGGACACCGGCGCGCTGTTCGCGATCGTGTTCACCGCGTTCGTCACGGTGTTCGAAGCTGCATTCGGGCGCACGCCGGGCAAGTGGCTGTTCCGCCTCGCGGTGATCGAGCAGGACGGCGGCGCGCCGAGCCTCGGCGCCGCAGCGGCGCGCGGCATGTTCCACCTGCTCGACACGCTGTACCCGATCACCTGGCCGATGACCGCGATCCTCCTGCTCTGGCGCCGCCAGCGCCTCGGCGACATGTGGGCGAAGACGATCGTCGTGCGTCAGCTCTGACGGGGCAGCGCGCGGAGCACGGTCTCGGGGACGGCGCCGGCGATCGAGTCGCCCGTGCGCAACCGTTCGCGGATCTCGGTCGACGACATCGGCAGCGGCGGCGCCGCGATCAGATGGAATCGCAAGCGTGCGACGGCCGCGTGCGGGAACTTCGCTTCGGCCGGCGCGAGCAGCGCGGCGCGATCCACGGCCGGATCGCGCGGCACGGTCACGAACGTGAACCGCTCGACCAGCTCGAGCGAGCGCCGCCATCCCGGGAGATCGCGCAGCGAGTCGCCGCCGATGAGGAAGAAGAAGCGCGTGTCGGGGTCGCGCGCGTGCAGCGCCTCGAGCGTGTCGATGGTGAACGACGTGCCGCCGCGCTCGACTTCGTAGGTCTCGACGCCGAGTCGCGGGTCGTCGGCGCACGCGCGGCGCAGGAGATCGACGCGACGATCGATCGCGAGCATGGCGCCGCTCGTCTTGTGCGGCGCGGCCGGCGCGGGAAGGAATCGCACCGCGTCGAACGCGAACCGCTCGAGCGCGGCGCGCGCGACGTGCAGATGGCCGACATGGATGGGGTCGAACGTGCCGCCGAGGAGGGCGATGCGGCGCATCGGGGTCAGGGGCCGGGGCGGCCGCGAGCGACGAGAGCGCGCGGCGCCGCGCGCCCGCTCAGAACAGCGTGTAGACGAACGGCGCGATCCCCGAATCACTGCTCGCGACGATCACGAGGACCATGAGCAACAGGACGAGCACCGTGGGGGTGATCCACCACCACTTGTTCTGCCAACAGAACTGGACGAAATCGCGCATCGCTGTCACCTCGTCTCGATCGCCGAACCCGCGCGCCTTGCGGGGACCAGACCCTCGAAGGCGCGGAATCATAACCCGCTCCGGGGCGTGCGGCAAAAGGGGAGCTGACCGTGCGGGCATCCGAGCCGTCGGATCGATGTGACCGCGATCGCTCCGCTCCTGCTGAACCTCTCGCTCGCGCTCGCCGCGGGCGGCGGCGAGCCGCCGCAGGTCGTGCTCGCGGTGGACTCCGCAGCGACGAGCGAGGCGGTCACGGGGACGTCGCTGCGAACGATCGCGGGGTTCGCGCTGCTTCCCGCGGGACGGTTCCGCGGCGACCGCTTCGCGGTGCGGCAGCAGCGCGGCGCCGCGATCGCCGCGGAAGTGCGGGTGAGCGGGCGTCATGCGGACGGCAGCGCACGCGCGGTGACGATCCTCGCGCAGGTCGGGTCGGAGCTCGTGCGCGCCGGAGGGCACCTCGTGATCTCGGAATCGCCGCGCGCGCCGGTCGCGCCGGCCGGCGTCCTCACGATCCGCTCGGACGGGGACGTCGTCCAGGTCGACACCGGAGCGTTCACGATCGCGCTGGCGCGCTCCGGACCGGATCTCGTGCCGTCGCTCGTCGTCGGAGGTCGCGAGTTGCGCCGCGGCGCCGGAGCGGCGCGATTCGTCGTCCACGGCGGCATCGGCGACGCGGACAGCGCGAGGAACGGGGAGCGATCGATCGCCATCGAGTCCCGCGGCTCACTCGAAGCGCGCTGCACGATCGTCGGTGCGATCGCGGGCGACGACGACGAGCCGGTCGCCGCCTACCGTTGGACGCTGCGCTTTCGCCGCGGCTCCGCGTCGATCGAGTCGCGCGTCACGATCACGCCCGCGTTCGACGTCGGTCTGTGCGACGAAGTCGCGCTCGAGATCCCGATCGTCGCGTTCGACGGCGACGCGCCGCCGCGCGTTCGAGTGATCGCCGGCGGCCCGGAGGTCGATGCGCCCTCGGGCCGGCGGGTCGGCGCCGCGGCGCAGGAC
>CAZBOK010000571.1:0-2648 GCA_964493525.1 uncultured Phycisphaeraceae bacterium
CTCAAGGTCATCCGCGACGCGCTGGGCGGGATCACCGAGGACGACGTCCTGCTCGCGGAAGCGTCGAAGGGTCTCGTGCTCGGCTTCAACGTGACGGCGGACGAGAAGGCGCGCGCGCTGGCGGAGACGCGGGGCGTCGACGTCCGCAGCTACCAGATCATCTACGAGCTCCTCGACGACGTGAAGAAGGCGATGGAAGGCCTCCTCTCGCCGGTGAAGCGCGAGAGCGTGATCGGCAACGTCGAGATCAAGGAGATCTTCAAGGTCTCCAAGGTCGGCAACATCGCGGGCTGCCGCGTGACGAGCGGCGTGATCCGCCGCAACTCGCAAGTGCGCCTCGTGCGCGACGGACGCATCGTCCACACCGGCGGGCTCGAGTCGCTGCGTCGCATCAAGGAAGACGTGCGCGAGGTGAAGGAAGGCCTCGAGTGCGGTCTCAAGCTCGCGGGCTACGACGACATCAAGCCCGGCGATCGACTCGAGGTGATCGAGGTCGCCGAAGAGAAGCGCACGCTCGATTTCAGCGCCGGGGTCTGACGTTTCGGCGTCGGCTCCCGCCGGGTCCTCGGCATGATGACGGTCGGATCGCTCGAAGTGCATCTCCGCGTGCGCTCGTCGCACTCGTTGAAGGAGAAGCGCCGCGTGGTCCGCAGCATCAAGGAGCGCGTGCGCGCGAAGTGGAACGTGTCCGTCGCCGAAGTCGACGACCAGGACCTCTGGCAGTCCATCGTGCTCGGTTTCGCGGCGGTCGGCTCGGACTCGGAGGTGGTGGTCGGAATGCTCGACGAGATCGTGCGCCAGTTGCGCGTGCATCCCGAAGCGGAACTGCTCGACCACCGACAGGAGATCCTGTGACCCACGGCGACAACTCGCGCCTGTCCGAGAAGATCCGCGAGCGCGTCTCGCAGGTCGTCCTGTTCGAGCTCGGCGACCCGCGCATCGCGTTCACGACGATCACGCGCGTGAAGCTCGCGCGCGACCTGTCGACGGTGCAGGTGTTCTTCTCGGTGTTCGGCACCGCCGGCCAGCGCTCCGCGACGCAGCATGCGCTCGAAGATGCCCGCGGCCACGTGCAGCGCGAGATGGCGAAGGTCCTGCACACGCGCAGCGTCCCGCACCTCACGTTCGTCTACGACGAGTCGATCGAGGGCGGGCTGCGCATGGGCGAGCTGTTCAAGAAACTCGAGAGCGAGCGGCCGCCCGCCGCCGAACCGACCGAACCCCCGCCGGCCGAAGGCGAACCGGACGGCACAGAGAAGAACGAACCGTGAACCAGAAAGAGATCGAGACCGCAGTCGCCAAGTCGCTCGCGGATGCCCGCGCGCGAATGGACGCCGTCACGGAGCCGCAGAAGCGGTGGAACCGTCTCGAGGAGGCCGTCGACGCCGTGTGCGAGGAGGCGATCCACCTGCTCGACACGGTCGGCCGCTTCGAGCAGGGCAGCGAGATCAGCTCGCACCTCTCGTCCGTCGAACGCTTCGACGTCCTGAAGCTCGTGTTCAAGGACGACTCGGCGCTCGGGCTCGAGGCGCTCGACGCCGGCCTCGGCGACCGCCACGCGCTTGCGAAGCGCCTGCTCGAAGCCTGGACACCCGTGGTCGAGGACGAGCGCGTCCGACTTGCCAAAGCCTCGGGATCTTGATCGCGACGCAACCGATCGCCCGGATCCGGCCGCACTCCGACGCCAGTATGATCGCGCGCTTCGCGTGCCCGCGATGAACACCCCACACCACGTTCCCGTCCTGTCCGAGCGGCGGCTCCGCAACTACCGAGTCGGCGACCGGCTCGGCAGCGGCGGCATGGGCACGGTGCACCGCGCCGTCGTCCTGAAGAAGCGCCGCGGGCTCGACGTCGGGCTCGAGGTCGCGATCAAGTTCCTCCACCCGCACCTCGCCGCGAACGAGGACATCCTGAAGCGCTTCCGCCGCGAGGCGGGGCTCGGCATCACGATCCGCCACCCGCGCGTGATGTCGGTGTTCGACCTCGGCGTCGAGGAGGTCGAAGGGACGCAGGTCCACTTCATCGTGATGGAGCTGCTGCACGGCAAGACGCTGCGTGCGCTGCTCGACGAGAAGAAGACGCTGACCGAAGCGGACGCGGTGCGGCTCGGACTGCACGTCGCCGAGGGGCTCGCGGAGATCCACGCGCGCGGCGCGGTGCACCGCGACATCAAGCCGGGCAACGTGTTCGTCGATGACGCGGGCGCGGCGAAGATCGCCGACCTCGGGCTTTCGCGCCTCATGGAGCCGAGCACGGAGATCTCGCTGCCGGGCACGTTCCTCGGCAGCGTCGCGTACGCGGCGCCCGAACAGGCGCGCGGTGAGACGGTCGGTCCGCCGGCCGATCTCTACGCGCTCGGCGTGACGCTCTACGAGGCGCTCGCGGGCGTCAATCCGTTCGCGGGGAACGACCTCAGCGCGACGCTCCGCAACCACATCGAGGTGAAGGCGCCGCCGTTCTCGAAGCACGCGCGCGACGTGAGCTGGTTCGTCGAGCGCCTGATCGGCGCGCTGCTGGTGAAGGAGCCGAAGGAACGCCTCGGGCCCGCCGGCGCCGTGGCGCGAGTGCTGGAGGAGCGCGAGTCGTCGCAGTGGTGGCGCGACCTCGTCAACGGCGAAGGCGACGGCGCGCGGCTGTCGGCCGGCCGC
>CAZBOK010000572.1:0-1437 GCA_964493525.1 uncultured Phycisphaeraceae bacterium
CGCGGACTTGAGTACGGACTCGAGCAACGGCGACGCGTCCTTCGACGACAGCTCCTGCGGCAGGTAGCCGATGCGCAGGCCGCGCGTGCGGACGACCGACCCCGACTCCGGCTCGATCTGGCCGGAGAGGATCTTGAGGAGCGTGCTCTTGCCGGTGCCGTTGCGCCCGACGATCCCGAGGCGGTCCTGTGCCTCGATCTGCAGCGAGGCGCCGTTGAAGAGGGTCTTGCCGAGATACTGCAGGCGCAGATCGGTCGCGGTGACGAGTGCCATGCGGGGAGGTGCCTCGTGTCCTCAGCCGCCGGTCGCGCGCGGGCGGAGGATGGCGGTGGAGGCGTGCTCCTTCCCGAGGTAGCGGGCGGCGAGCGCCGAGAGATCCTTCGCGTCGAGCGCGGCGTAGGCCGCTTCCGCGGTGTCGACGTCGGTGAGCGCGTCGTCGCGTTCGTGCAGCTCGGAAAGCGTGCGCACCCAGAACCCGTTGTCGCGCTGTTGATCGCGGATCTGCGCGAGCAGCGGACCGCGGAGGCGCTCGATCTCCTCGGCCGTCACGCCGTGCTCGGCGAGATCGGCCGCGACGGCGACGCACGCGTCGCGGACGGCCTGCGCCTGATCGGGTGCGGCCGCGGCCTGGATCGCGATGCTGCCGATTCCCGGGTAGGTGCGGCTCGCCTGCGCGCGCGCGGACGGCGAGTAGGTGGCGCCGAGCTCCTCGCGGACCTTCACGCGGATGCGATCGTTCAGCACGCGCCCGAGGAACAGGATCGAGCGGCGGGACTCCGCGGTGAATCCATCGCAGGTCGGATACGCGACGAACACGAGAGCCGGGACGCCGACGCCGTCGAACGACTTCTCGACGTTCGCGCCGGCGCGCATCGGCGACGCCTTGCGCGCGGCGTCATGCGCATCTTTCGCGCGACGCTTCGGAAGCACGCCGAACGTCCGCGCCGCCGAATCGATCGCCGATTCGAGATCGAAGTCGCCGACGACCGCGATGGTGATCGGCGCCGAAGCCAGCTCCGGATCGAGCCACTTCCGCACGTCGTCTTGCGTGATCTTCGCGACCGTCGCCTCCGACGGCAGGCCGAAGCGGGCGTCGCCGCCGAACCAATCCGGCAGCACGTCGAGCAGGAGCGGACCCTCGGGGCGGTGCGAGAGGCCGGAGAAGATCTCGTCGCGCTGACGCTCGAACGCGCGGAAGCCGGACTCGCGCCAGCCGGGCGCCGTGACGTGCGCGGCGAGCAGCTCGAACTCGAGCTCCACGTCGTCGCGGTCGGTGTTGCCGACCAGCATGCTGTGATCGTCCTCGACGGCGAACCCGCAGTTCACCGAGCGGCCCGCGAGCACGCGGTCGAGCTCCTGCGAATCGTGCGCGACCAGCCCGCCGGGCGTGAACACGGAGTTCGCGACGAAGCCGATCGCGTAGCGGTCGCGCGCGAG
>CAZBOK010000572.1:1537-2646 GCA_964493525.1 uncultured Phycisphaeraceae bacterium
CGCGGACTGGAACGGCGCGGTGCCGGTGCGCGCGATCTCGCTCAAGCGATGGTCGAGCAGCGCGCGACCGAGATCGATCGGGAGATCGGCGAGCAACTGCTTCGAGTCGAACGGCCGCGCTTCCCACGCCTTGGCGGACATCAGCTCGATGCGTTCGATCGGCAGCTCGGGCTCCGCCACGACGAACGCTCGTGCCGCGAAGTCCGGCGTTCCCATCGCCGGTTCGGTCGCACGCGCGTCCGCCGGGCGGTCGAGATCGTCGAACGCGGCGTGGATCGCGGCCGGAACGTCCTGCGAGCCGACGTCGCCCACCAGGACCAGCGTGAAGTTCTCCGGGCGATACCAGCGCCGATAGAACGCGCGGACGGAGTCGGGCGCGAACGCGTCCCGGACCTCCTTCGTGCCGATCGGCCAGCGCGCGGCGTAGCGCGTTCCCGAGAACAGCTTGCTGAACGTCGTCCGCTCCGCACGCGCCTCCGCGCTCTCGCGCTCGCGTTCCTCGCCGTCGATGACGCCTTTCTCGGCGTCGATCTCGGCCTTGGTGAGGAGCATGCCGTCGGCGAAGTCGCGCAGGACGCGCAGCCCTTCCGCGATCGTCGCGGCGTCGGAGCGGGCGAGATCGAGCTCGTACACCGTCTCGTCGAAGCTCGTGTGCGCGTTGCTGTCGCGCCCGAAATCCATGCCGAGGCCCTGGAACCAGGAGACGAGGGTGCCGGCGGGGTAATGGCGCGAGCCGTTGAACGCCATGTGCTCGAGGAAGTGCGCCATCCCGCGCTCGGAGTCGGTTTCCGCGAGGCTGCCGACGCGCACGTGGAGACGCACGATGGTGCGATCCTTCGGCGTCGCGTTCGGCGACCAGGCGAAGCGCATTCCGTTCGCGAGCGCGCCGAATCGATAGCGGGGGTGCGGCGCGAGGTCGGACGTCTCGTGCTCCCACTTGCGCGGTGCGACCGCCTTCGCGGCGGGCGCGGAGTCGTCGGCGCGGACGATCGGAGCGGACGCGAACGTCGCGAACGCGGCGCTGGCGGCGAGCACGAAGGTGCGGAGTCGTGTGTGCATGATCCAGGTTCGACGGCGGCGAGAAAACGCGGCAGTCTAGCGGACCGGTA
>CAZBOK010000573.1:0-2645 GCA_964493525.1 uncultured Phycisphaeraceae bacterium
AGGAGCGTGGCGAGCCCCTTCAGGAGCAGTCGCACGATCCCCTTCACGACGCGCTTCAGCATCCGCTTCACGCGGACTTCCCTTCGATGCCGTAGCTCGCGACCTTCCGGTCGAGCGTCGTGCGCGCGATGCCGAGGATGCGCGCCGCCTCGCTCTTGTTGCCGCGCGTGTGGGCGAGCACCGTCTCGATGTGCCGCCGCTCGACCGTCGCGAGCGTCCAGTCGGCGATCTCCTCCGCCGCGGCCTCGACGCGCGGCGCGGCCTTCGGCGCGAGCGACGAGAGATCGAGGTCGGCGACGTCGATCCGCTCGCCGTCCGCGATCGCTGCGGCGCGGCGGATCACCGCGCGCAGCCGCCGCACGTTGCCCGGCCAGTCGAACTCCACGAGCGCGCGCCGCGCAGCGTCCGTGAACTCCTTCGCGCGCGTTCCGAGCGCCGCGCGGCACTCGCCGAGAAATCGATCGGCGAGCTTCGGGATGTCCTTCTTGCGCTGCCGCAGCGGCGGGATCTGGATGCGGATCTCGTTCACGCGCCAGAACAGGTCTTCGCGGAATTCGCCCGCGCGCACCAGCTCGTCGATGTCGCGGTTCGTCGCGAACAGGATGCGCAGGTCGGCCTTCAACGTCTTCTCGCCGCCGACGCGCTCGAACTCCTTGTACTCGACGGCGCGCAAGAGCTTCGCTTGCGACGACTTCGACAGCTCGCCGACCTCGTCGAGGAACAGCGTGCCGCCGTCCGCCAGCTCGAACACTCCCTTCTTCGTCTTCTCGGCGCCGGTGAACGCGCCGCGCTCGTGTCCGAACAGCTCCGATTCGATGACCGACTCGGCGAACGCCGCGCAGCTCGCGGCGACGAACGTCTTCTCCGCGCGCCGCGACGCGTTGTGGATCGCCTGCGCGATCAGGTTCTTCCCCGTCCCGCTCTCGCCGAGGATCAGCACCGCGGCGTCCGACTGCGCCGCGCGCTGCGCCTGCGTGATCACCGCCCGCATCGACTCGTCGTCCGCGACCAGCCGGTCGAACGTGACCGACCGGTCGCGGTAGATCTGCGTGATCGAGCCGGAAGGCTCCGGTGTCGGATCATCGGGCATGGGGCGCGATCATAGGGTCGCGCCGCGCCCGCGCGCCGGGATCACTCCACCGGGCGGCGGATCTGCGTCTTCCACTTGCTCGGGTCGGTCTCGATGCCGGGATCGGTCCAGTAGATCTCCTGGAGCGGGCCGCGCGGCACGAGCTTCTGTGCCTTCATCCAGTCCTCGAGCACGTGGTGGGTCTTCATCAGGTCGGTGTACGGACCGATGTGCCACGTCGTGGCGACGCGGCCCGCGGGCAACTCGGAGCCCTTCACGCGTCCACCGCCCGGCCACAGCTTCGCGACCGGCGTCCCCGCTTCGAGATCGATCTCCGTGTCCGAGATCGAGTGGTACAGCGAGAACGGCGGCCCGGTCGGCGTCGCCCCGACCTCACGCAGGTACTTGCCGATCTCGGGGAACAGGATCGCGAGGTTCTTGCTGACCTCGTCCGCCTTGATCGTGACGCGGATGGTGAGGACGGGCTGCGCCTCGGCCGTCTCGACCGCGCACTCGCCCGGCTTCTCGGGCGCGCGCGGCGTGCGCCGCTGCGGATCGTCGATCGCGGCCTGCACGTCCTTCGGCGGCATCACTTGCTCGTCGGTCAGCTCCGCGTTCGGCACGATCTCGGTGTAGGTGAACGACAGCTCGACGGTGGCCGCGCGCTGCACGCGATGCGCCGCGAAGCGGATCCCGCCGACCTCCTGCCAGTCGGAGAACAACCACGTCACCGGGATCACGCCGCCGGTCGGGTTCGGCAGCTCGACGTCGACGCGCGACAGGTCCGCGGTCTCCACGTCGACGAACCACCGGTCCGGTCCGCCGGAGGTCCTCGGCGTCATGCGCAGTTCGAAGCACGGTCGGCCTTCGACGTCGGCGCGCCCGACCACCTCCGCTTTCGAGTACAGCGCCGTCCACGGAGTGCGGCGACCGATCGCGTAGATGCGATCGGCGCCGAGGCGATCGTCGCCCTCGCGCACCGTCACGCCGAGCGCTGGGTCGGTCGACCACGAAAAGCGTCCCGACGTCCCTTGCGTCATCGGTCCCATGCCCGACCAGGAGATCGAGATCTTCGTGTGGTCCGCGCCGCGCGACGCAAGCTCGATCTTCCCGCCGCCCATCCCGCCGACGGCCAGCGTGCCGCGCGCGAGCAGGCTCTTCAGCGCCGCGCGCGCCGCCGGGTCGCCGGCGCGTTTCTCGACGCGCGCGAGGACGGAATCGGCATCCGGCAGCGGATCGCCGGCGGGCGCGGCGAACGCGGACGTGGCGAGGACGATCGAGGCGGCGGCGAACGCGGCGAGCGGTTCGAGAAGCATCGCGAGGCTCCGAAAACGCGGTGGGTTATCGTAAGGCGGTACGGAAACGGCCCGCGCGGTCATCACCGCAATTCCCCGATCCAGAGGATTCCGTTGGATCCGATCGAGACGGTCGCCGGCGCGCGCGCCGAGCATCGCTTCCCGACCACGCGCTGGCAGGACCTGCTGCGCTCGTCGCCGGGGTCGACGCGCCGCGCGCTCGAGGCGTTCGCGCGCGACTACTCCGCGCCGATCGCCGCGTGGTTCCGCGCGTCGCTCTC
>CAZBOK010000574.1:0-2638 GCA_964493525.1 uncultured Phycisphaeraceae bacterium
CGCTTCGCACGCGACCCGCAGAGCGGCTGGTTGCCGACGCCGAGCGCGGTCGCCCCCCAGTGCCGCGCGATCGCGGTGGTGATCGGCGTGCCGACGTCGTCGCGCTCTTGCGCCGTCCAGCGCACGCGGCGCCCGAGCAACGTCAGCACGACGAACTGAGTTTGCAGCACCGCGAGCACCGGGGCGAGCAGCATCGAGAACAGGCTTTCGACGAGGACGCTGGCCGCCAGACCGAATCTTCCGCCGAAGCGCGAGACGTTCGCGCGGTCGAACCAGATGACGGAGGCCGCGAACACCTTCGGCACGAAGAGGATCCCCATGACCGAGGCGAACAGCACGGTGCTCGCGAACGTCGTCGACACCGGCCAGATCGGGAACAACGAGACGGTCGGATCGAAATAGCGATGCCCTTCGACGTGCTCGGTGACCGCTTGCGCGGTCGAGAGCAGCAGGAGCAGCATCCACAACGGCGAGCTGACGAACGCCATGATCCCCATCGCGAGGTGGATGCGGCTCACCAGGTTGAGGCCCGGAAAGAACAGGAGCCGCGCGTGCTGCAGGTTGCCCTGGCACCAACGGCGATCGCGTGCGGCCGCGTCGACGAGGGTCGGCGGCGGCTCCTCGTAACTGCCCACGAGTTCCGCCGCGAGATACACGGAGTACCCCGCGCGCCGCATGAACGCGGCTTCGACGAAGTCGTGGCTCATGATGTTGCCGGAGAGCGGCCCCGTGCCCGGGAGATGCGGGAGCTTGCAGTGCTCGCGGAACGGCTTGAGGCGAATGATCGCGTTGTGGCCGTAGTAGTTGCCTTCACCGCCCTGGATGAAGTTGAGCCCGGCCTGGAACAGCGGGCCGTACACGCGCGACGAGAACTGCTGCAGCCGTCCGAACAACGTGTTCTTGTTCGCGGGGACCGGCGGCGCCTGGATGATCCCCGCGGTCGGGTGGCGCTCCATCAGGCGGACCAGATCGACGATCGTGCGGCCGCGCATCACCGAGTCGGCGTCGAAGACCACCATGTACCGGTACAGGTCGCCGTGCCGCGCGCAGAACTCGCCGATGTTGCCGGCCTTCTGCTCCGTGTTCTTCGCGCGCTTCCGGTAGTGCAGGCGCGCCGGGTCGGAGAGGCTCTCCTTCAGCTCGGCGTAGACGACCTCCTCGTCGACCCACACGTCCGGGTCGGTCGAGTCGCTCAGCACGTGGAAGTCGAACGCCGCGAGATGCCCGGTGCGCTCCAGCGAGTCGTAGGTCGCACGGATGCCGGCCGCGACGCGCTCGGGATCTTCGTTGTGCACCGGCACGACGATGGCGCTGCGCGCGGTCAGCGGCTCGTCGGATCGCACGCCCGCGATCGTCTCGGTGACTTCGAGCGGATCGCCGCGCAATGCGCGCACGAGAACGCCGCAGACGGCGATCCAGAACGAGATCGCGATCGGCACCATCAAGAGCGCGAACAGCCCGAGACAGACGAATTCGAGGTTCGACCAACCGTTCACCGCGAGGAGCGCGGCCATCCGAGTGATGCCGAGAACGACGGTCGCGACGACCAGCGCCGAGAACACGACGCGACGCGATCGAACGCGCTGGATCGTCGTGGAGCGGGCGACGCCGGCCACGGACGCGCCGGCGGCGGAACGGGTCTCGTTCACGGTTTTCCCCACGGATGCACCCAGGTCTCGGACGCCGGCACGTCGCCGCGACGCAACTCGGCGCGCAGCTCGACCGAGTCGTCGCCGTCCGCCGCGTAGCGGAACGTCAATCGCAACGTCCCCCGGACCGGGTTCGGTTGCAGCACGACGTCGCGCACGGCGCCGCGCGCCGCTTCGACGCGCGCGGTCGGCAACGCGCCGGAGAGCGCGCCCTCGCCGGCGAACTCGATCACGAAGAGCGAGGTGTCCTCGGCGATGTTGCGATGGATGCGCGTCGACGCGACGTGCAGTGTCGTCGATCCCGCTGGATCCCCGCTGGTCGCGAACAGGTCGTACTCGAACGCCCGGCTTCCGCCCGCGCGCAGCACGTCGTTCGGGACGAAGTACGCGACCACGTTGTCGAACACCTCCTGCTGCGTCGGGATCTCGACCAGCTCGACGCGCCCGGCGTCGAACCCGGACCGCGGCTCGACCCACAGGCTCGGCCGCTGCTCGAAGCGGCTTTCGAGATCCTCGTAGGAATCAAACGCGCGATCGCGCTGCATCAGCCCGAACCCGCGCAGGTTCGTCGCCTCGAACTTCGTCACCCGGTGCGTGCGCTCCGGATTGTCGAGCGCGCGCCAGGTGCGGACGCCGCCGCGATCCACGAGCAGCCCGTCGCAGTCGTGCACCTCGGGCCGGAAGTCGTCGAACGCGCGGGTGCGATTCTCGCCGAACAGGAACATGCTCGTGAGCGGCGCGAACCCGAGCTTCTTCACGTCGCGGCGCGCGAACAGCTCCGCGCGCACATGGACGCGCGTGTCCGCTCCGGGAGTGATCACGAACTCGTAGGCGCCGGCGACGCTCTTGCTGTCGAGCAGCGCGAACACGTGCGCGCTCGCGTCGCTGGCCTTCGGATGCTCGATCCAGAACTCGCGGAACAGCGGGAACTCCTCGCCGTGCGGATCGGCGGTGTCGATCGCGAGGCCGCGTGCGGACGATCCGTACAC
>CAZBOK010000575.1:0-2632 GCA_964493525.1 uncultured Phycisphaeraceae bacterium
AAGAGGACGACGAAGTTCATTCCCCGCATGACGCGGGGGCGAAGTCTAGCGGCGGAACGCCTGCGCCGCGAATCCCCGGCGGCGGTGCTCGCAGATCGGGACGAGCCCGGCGTCGGTCGCCAGACGCACGAGCGTCTGCAGTTGCCCGGTCGACACCGCGAGGACGAGGATGCCGTCCTCCGCGAGCGCCGCGGCGAGTGCGGTCAAGGTCGTCGCGTGTGCGTCGGGTCCTTCACGCCACGCGAGCGCGCCGGCGATCACGTCGGCCGCGGCCTCCGGAGCGATCAGCCACGGGAATCGCGGATGGGGCGGCGGCGTGATCGCGTGGACGCGCGCGTCGAGGTCGAGAGCGGGGAGCCCGTTGCGCACGTTCGCCGCCGTGACCGCGAGCTCGAGCGTGTCGCGGCCGAACGCACCGATCTCGCGCGGCGTGCGCGCGCGCGCGAGCCGCAGCGAGAGCATCCCGTGCGCCGGGTTCAGCACCAGCACGCGCTCGCCTTTCGCGCTCATCGTCGGCGGCCGCGCTTCCGCGGCGACGTCCACGATGAGCGGGGTCCAGAAGTGCGGCGTGTCGAACTCGGCCACGTCGTGCACCGCCGTCCACGGCAGCTCGCCGAGCCGCTCGACGCGGATCTCCCGCGGCACGTCATCGCGCACGAACGGACGCAGTGCGTCGTCGTCCGCGCGCTCCGGCAGACCGTTCGGGAGGCGCCAGTGCAGGACGACGTGTTCCTTGCCGCGTTTCTCGAGCGTCGTCTCGACCGGCCCGTGCTCCTTCTCGAACTCCGCGCGCAGCGACTCGATCGCGTCGGAGATCGGCGTGACGTGCACGAACGCGACGGTGCCGCCGCGCGCGAGCAGCCGGCCCGCGCCGAGCAGGAGCTCCGCGAGACCGCGCGCTCCCGCTTTCGCGGGAACGTTCGTCACGATGACGTCGAACGGAGCGGCGCCGCGGACCGGACCGTAGCCGAGGCCCGCGTCGCGCACGTCGACGTCGAGGTGGTTCCGCGCGGCGTTCAATCGCGTCACGTGCACGGCGAGCGCGTCGCGGTCGGAGAGCGTGACGTGCACGCCGCGCTCGCGACCCGCCGCGGCGATCGCGAGGCCGAGCGTGCCGACGCCGCAGCCGAGGTCGAGCACGCGCGTCGTCTTGCCGAGCCGCTCGGCGGCGAGCGGCGACTCCGGCCGCTCGAGCGTGCGGAGCAAGCGCAGCGATCCGGCGTCGACGCCCGCGCTCGAGAAGAGATCGTGCGCGAGCGCGAGCTCGATCGAGGAGCGTGCGAAGCGGAGCTCGGTGGTGCGCGAGACGAACGGGGAGGCGGCGGGCATGGGCGCGGGAGGATACCGCGCGCCCTCCGATAAGATCCGCGCCGTTCGGTCGCCGCCCGAGCGAGGATCCGGGGGATCTCCGATGGCGTCGATCGTCGCCGCGCCGTCGCTCTGGTCGATCGCCTGCCGCGCCGACGGGAACGACGGGCAGGGCGCGCAGAATGCGCCGAACGCACAGTTTCCCGAGATCCGGACCTAGCGCGACTCCGGACCCCGGCCACGCACGTCGACATCCTGTTCGTCGGCGACGGCTACCAGGTGCGCGATCAGCGAAAGCTGTGGACCGACGTCACGCGTTACGCGAAGCGTCTGTTCAAGGAGCCGGAGCTCGTGCGGCTCGTGCACGCGGCCGGCGAGGTCGACATCGTGTTCGTGATGGTGAACACCGAGCGGCGCGGCGGCGCGGGGACGGTGCTGCGCAGCGTGATCGTGCGATCACGCGCGCTGCCGGGCGCCGACGTTCGCCGCGCAGGACGCGCCGTCGTTCGTGATCGCGACCCACGAGCTCGGCCACAGGTTCTCCGACCTCGCCGACGAGTACGTCGATCCCGGCGTCGCCGGCAACTACCCGGTGCCGGACGAAGGCGACCTCGACGACACGAACGTGACGCTGCTCCGCTGCGTCGACACGACGTCGCGCGAGTCGTTCAAGCAGTCGGTGAAGTGGGCGCACTTCTTCGACCTGCCCGGAGGCGACCAGCCGCCGTGGCAATTCGAGGGGGCGTACTACCGAGCGAAGGGGAACATCCGCCCGTGGTCGGTCTGCATGATGCACGCGCACGGCGAACCGTTCTGTCCGGTGTGCTGCGAAGAGATGACGAAGTCGATCCTCGCGGCATGCGGCGAGACCTTCGGCGACGCCGAGTGCCACAAGGCGCGGCCGCTGAAGCTGTGGAGGTGACGCGCTCGCGCGCGCGTCGTCAGAACAGCGTGTAGATGAACGGCGCGACGAACGGCGAGGACGCGGCGACGACCAGCAGCATGCCGATGCCGAGCATCACGACGAGCATCGGCAGCATGTACCAGTGCCCGCGACGGAGCATCGTGTTGTAGAGCTCGAGGATCACGCCCATGCGGCGGCCGATCTTCCACAGCACGAAGCCGATCACCACCAGGCCGATCACCAGGACGACCTTGCCGCCGATCGACGGCGGGAGCAGCGCCGTCAGCAGGAACACGCCCTTGAACACGAGCACGACGCCGCCGACGAGCGCGCCGATCTTGAGGAGCGCGACGATCGGATTCTCGTCCGGATAGGTGCGCCAGAACGCGAACGAGAGGACGAGCCACAAGCCGCCGACGA
>CAZBOK010000576.1:0-2623 GCA_964493525.1 uncultured Phycisphaeraceae bacterium
CCAAGGAGGACCACACCGCCTTTTTCGTTTCCACACCTTTTGACGTGACCTCAAGAGTCGGCATCGAGCGCTCATCCGTTCTCCTTCTTCGCGGTCTCCGCCGGCAGTTCGGGAGGCGTCTCGGTCGGCAGGCCGCTGAACCCGGTCGCGAGTCCTTCGACGAATGCGTTCTGCAGCAGGCTGACGATCGTCGACCATGCTTCGACATCCGGATTCGTGATCTCGCCCGCGATCGGGATGATCGCGGCGGCCGCTTCGCGCGACGGCACGCGGTCCGAAAAGATCGAGAGCCCCGCGTCGGCGAGCGCCGCGCGGATCCGCGTGCCGAGTCCGTCGTCCGCGGGCTCGATGGTGGCGCGCTTCAAGAACGGCTTCAGGCCGCCGCTGAGCCTGCCGTTCACGCAGTCGAATGACACGAAGATGTCGAGCTGCCCGTCGGGGATCGTGAGTCCGTCGGTCGCGGCGACCACGTACGAGTGCACGTCGTTCAACTGGAGATCGCGCAGTTCGGCTTCGCCGCGAAACGTCGGGCGCTCGGCGAGCGGATCCGCGACGAGGAAGAGCCGACAGCGTCCGGAATGCTGGAAGCGGCACTGGCCCGCGATCGTGAGCGGCTTGCCTTCGTCGAGCGCGCGGCGCGTCGTGAAGTTCTCGACCGCCGCCTCGACCTCCGAGAACCACAGCTCGGGTCGCTCGGGCTTGCGCGCGTCGACGATCAACACTTCGCTCGCGCGCACTTCGACGCGCTCGAGCTGGAACGGGATCAGCGTCTCGATCGCGTCGTCGACCTGCCACGGCCGCGGCGGCGCGGCGGCGACTTCAAGCGCCTGGTCCGTCTTCGCGTCGCCGCCGGAGCGCAGCACGACGCCGGCTTTCACGCCTTCGACGCGCGCGAACCCGATCACCGTCCCATGCAGGAGATTCCGCCACTGGATGCGCGCGCGCACCTCCTTCGCGAACAGGAGCGGCGGATCGCCGGGCGCCGCGTCGCGCTCGGTGATCTTCAGGTCTTCGATCGTGTAGGTCAGCGCGAACAGCGAGAACGACACGTCCGAGAATTCGCCGTGGAAGCGCTTCATCTTCGCGAGACCGCGCGCGGTGAAGTGCCGCGCGAGCGGCTCCATCGAAATGCGCGCGATGACGCCGGCCGCGAGGACGATCGCCGCGATGATCACGAGTCGAGCCGCGCGCGGATGCGCGCGCCGCCAGTTCCTCGACTCGATGCGGATCGAATTCATCACGAGCCGCGACAAGCGCACTCGCTGTGCCGCGCCGCGCGGGCGAACGCTCGACGCATGCATTGCAGAAAGTTCCTCGTCGCGTGCGCCCCACCGCGAACTGATGTGCGCGCGGCAAGTCGCATCGGTTCGCGTCCTCGCCCGATCGAGCGTTCTTTCGCCGATGCAGCTCCCGTGGGCACATCGCTTGCGCTTCGGCCGCGTCAATCGGTGTCCGCGCGCTCCGACGCACGTGGACGCGACGATGGAACGACAGACGCTGAGACAGACAAGGAGCACCACCATGGTCCGATACGAAGACAACCCCGGCACCGAGTCGCACGAGTACCGCCCGTACGACCGCCACGAAGATCGCTTCGATCCGTCGCGCACGAACGGCGGCACGCGCGGCCGCTTCGGCCGCGCGCAGTGGGACGAAGAATGGCGACGCAGCGAAGGCCGCAGCGCGCGCCCGTACGGTGAAGAGTCCGACACCGAGTCGGTCGACCGCTGGCGCAACGAGGGCGGCTCGCAGCCGACGCAGGATCGCGGGCGCCATGATTGGCGCAGCTCGTCCGGCGGGTCGGGCAGCGACTACGGCAGCCGCGGCTACACGGGCAGCGGCTCGATGGGCCAGGGCTACGGCTCGCGCGGGATCGGCGAGCGCGGCGGCTACGGCGGCGGCAGCGGCTACGGCCACCGCGAGTTCGGCGGCCAGCTCGGCGACAACTGGCGCTCGGCGCGGCCCGGCGAGTCGGGCGGCGGATACAGCGGCGCCGGCGGGTTCGGCGGCGCGGGCGGTTACGGCGCGATGCCGGGCGGCCAGGTCTCCGGCGAGTTCACCACCGGTCACCCCGGTTACTGGAATCGCGATCAGGATCGCGGCCAGGAATCGCGCGGCGGCTGGGGCGGCTCGAGCGGCACGATGGAGAGTCATCGCGGCAAGGGTCCGAAGGGCTACCGCCGCTCCGACGATCGCATCCGTGAAGACGTCTGCGACGCGCTCACCGAGGACGCGCGGATCGACGCGTCGTCCGTCGAGATCGACGTGTCGAGCGGCGAGGTGAAGCTGAGCGGCACGATCGGAAGCCGCGAGGACAAGCGTCGCATCGAGGATCTCGTCGAGCGCGTCTCCGGCGTGCGCGACGTGCAGAACAACATCAAGGTGCAGGCGGACAATGGCCGCGGCAACGCGTCCGATTCGTCGTCGCTGTCCGGCTCGAGCTCCGCGTCGAATCCGTCGAACGCGTCGGCGAGCTCCGGTGCGTCGGGCGCAGCGGGCGCGATGGGCGCCTCGCGCAACCGCTGAACGACCTCCTCCAAGGGCGACCGCTGGACGGCGTGGATGCAGCAGATCCACGGCCGTCCGGCGGCACCGCCCGTTTTCCTGGCGAGCGTGCGAGAAG
>CAZBOK010000577.1:0-2619 GCA_964493525.1 uncultured Phycisphaeraceae bacterium
ACGTCGCGGAGAGCGCGCTCGCGATCGCGTCGGAGGACGACCAGATCGCGCGCGCCGGACTGCGCGCGCTCGCGGCCGCCGACGCGAAGCGCGCGGCGCCGAAGGTCCTCGAGTACGCGACCGGCTCGGGCCCCGCGTCGATGCGTCAGGAAGCGATCCGCCTGCTCGGCGACGTCGCCGCGCAATTCACTCCGGAGCAACGCAAGTCGGCGGTCGACGCCGCGCGCGCGTGCCTGAAGTCGAAGCAGTCGCGCGTGCGCATCAGTGGGGCCACGGCGCTCGGCTCGCTGAAAGCGACCGAAGCGCTCGACGAGCTCGACGACCTCGCGAAGAACGACAAGCGCGACTTCGTGAAGCGCACGGCGAAGGACGCGGCCGACAAGATCCGCAAGGACAGCGCGCCCGCGGGCAACATCGACGACTTGAAGAAGCGCATCGACGAGCTCGAGCGCCGGCTGAACGAAGCGCGCGGCCGCGGCCCGCGGCGCGGCGGCAACGGTCAGTCGTGAAGTCGCCGCTGTTGCGGACGCTCGCGTTCAAGTTCGCGGTCGCGTTGTTCGTGATCGCCTTCCTGTTGACGGTGAACGGCAAGGACGAAGGCGTCGCGGCCGGGTGCGTCGTCGGCGGGGCGGTCGCGCTCGTCGCGGCCGCGATCGAGGCGCGCGGGTCCGGCCTGCATCTCTGACCGGATCGTTGGCCGAAACGCCGGTCCCGAGGCAGAATGTCCCCGTGACCGACGCCGACTCGCTCGTCCGGCACGAACCCTGTTTCTCGTGTCCGCAGCATCGCGCCCACGGCGCCGGGTGCGCGGTCGTCGAGGCGGGCGGCGGCGTGGCGCTCGACGCGTTCCTCGCGCGCGAGCCGTGCTTCCTGAAGGACTCGCTGCGCACGTTCGCGTCGCGACTCCTCGCTCACCGGCCGCGCTCGCTCGTCGAGCCCGACGATCTCGTGCAGGAAGTCTGCGCGCGTCTGCTCTCCGATCCGAACGTGCGGCGCGGCGGTTTCGGTCGCGGGCTCCTGCCGTTCCTCGGCTATTTGCGCCGCACCGCGGTGCGCGTGACGGTCACCGCCGAGCGCTCGGAGCGCGGCCGCGTCCGCTGCGGGAACTGCCGCCACTTCGGCCCGTGGTCGGGGCGCTGCCTCAACCTCACGCACGCGCACGCGCGCGCCGAGTTGCCGGCGACGCAGGAGCCGAAGCACCTCGATCCGCCGTGCCGCGAGTTCACGCTGCGCCGAGCCGGGCGCGCGCTGACGCCGCTCGAGGAGCAGAACGCCGCGGCGCCGGAACCGCGCGTCGCGGAGTCGGACGTCGCGCAGTGGATCCAGCGGGCGCTCGAGGAGCTCGCGGAAGTGCATCCGCGCGCGGCGCTCGTCGTGCGCGCGCGGCTCGTCGAGGGGCGGACGTATGACGCGCTCGCGGAAGTCGCGGCCAGCGTGCGCACGATGAAACGGGATTTCGCGTTCGGCGTCGCGTTCTTGAAGCGTCGTTTGCAGGGACTCGCTCCGGAATCCTTGGCCCCGCAGCGGAACGACGTCCGTTCCTCGCGGGCATGGCAGCGCCCGTCATGAACTTCGAGGAGATCCGCACGACGCCGATCGGCGACGATCCGGGCCCGGACCGCGAGCTCGACCCGGAGCTGCACGCCGCGCTCGTGAGCTGGCGCGACTCGAAGCTCCACGAATCGGAAGCGATGCTCGCCGCGATCGGCGAGTGCCCGACGCCCGAGGAAGTTCTCGCGCTCGAGTCGGGCGAGATCGGCGATGCGGGGCGGCGCAACGCGCTCGCGCGCCACTTGATCGCTTGTCCGCGCTGCGCCGCGCAGCAGCTTCACGCGCTGTCGTTCGGCATCACGCCGGCGCGTGGCGCGTCGAACGTCGGGTCGCGTCGCGCGCAGTTCGCGGCCGCGGCCGTCGTCCTGTTCGCGTTCGCCGCGGCGATGTGGTCCGGCATCGCCCCGTCGAGCGCTCCGGCGCAGGAGATCGCGGCGCGCTTCACCGATGCGAAGGGCAACTCGCCGCGCTCACCGCTCGCGACGCCTGCGCGCATCGAAGTGCGCTCGCCGGCGGCCGGGTGGGTGTCGGTGCTGCGCCTGGAGAGTTCCGGCGCCGTCGTCCCGGAGCGCGTCGAAGGCGATTCGCTCTCCGCAGCGGTCGGCGTCGAGAACGTCGTGCTGCCCCTCGATCGCACGCTTTCGGTCGCGCCCGGCGCGAGCTTCTTGATCCTCTTCAGCGCTTCCGAACCGAACGCCGCGGACCTCGAGAATCGCGCGCAGGACGCCCTCCGCGGCGTTCCGCGCCCGGGCGACCGCAGCTTCCGCCTCATCGCACGCTGACCGAACTGCCGATGAAAGGAGTCCGCCCGCGCCGTCTGCGCGGGCCTCCGGAGTCACGGCATGTCGATCCGATTCACCTGGGGCGGCGCGTCGCTGGTCCTCGTCGCGCTCGCGCTCGCGCCGCTCGCGCGCGCGTCCGATCCGGCGGCGGCCGCGATCCGCGTCGCGCGGGACAAGGTCTTCCCGACGCTCGTCCACCTGCAGCCGGTGTTCGATCACGCGGTCGGCGGTCGCACGATCGAGAGCGCGCTGAACGGAAGCGGCGTCGTGATCGCGGCCGACGGCC
>CAZBOK010000578.1:0-2618 GCA_964493525.1 uncultured Phycisphaeraceae bacterium
CGGGCGCCGAGAAACCGGCGCCGGCGTCGCAGCCCGCCGCGACCGCGCCGGCGGCGACGCGGCCCGCGACGCCCGATCCGAACGACCCGAAGACGCCGCGCGACGTGTCGCAGTTCAACCTCGGCAGCCACGGCGACGACGCGCTCGCGATCGACGGCTACGACCCGGTGTCTTACTTCCCCGAGGGCGGCGGCAAGCCGCTCGAAGGGGACCAGAAGATCACCGCGGACTTTCGCGGCGTGCGCTACCGCTTCGCGAGCGAGGCGAATCGCAAGCTCTTCCTGAAGGAACCGACGAAGTTCGAGCCTGCGTACGGCGGCTGGTGCGCCTACGGGATGGCGAAGAACGACAAGGTGGAGATCGATCCGGAGTCCTTCCTGATCGTCGACGGTCACCTGATGCTCTACTTCAACGGACTGTTCGCCGACACGCGCGCGAAGTGGCAGGACGAAGGCGGCGACACGTTGAAGCCGAAAGCGGACGCGTCGTGGGACAAGTTCCTCGCGAAGAAGCCGTGACGTCCTAGTCGTCGAGCAGCGGCGGCAGCGGGCGATCGCGTTCCCACGGCGGGCGGTCGAACCGCTCACGGAGCAGGTCGAGCGAGTCCGGGCCGTCCGGGTCGGAGCCGAGCAACCGATCCGCGTTGTTCGTGTGCAGCGCCGCGGCGGGGCCGTTCCCGCCGCGCGCGTAGAACGCGGCGATGCTCCGCTCGTGGTCCGCGAGGCGCTCCGTCGTGGTGCGGATCAATGCGCCGGCCTCCGCCGCGAATCGACCGTGCTCGCCGTAGCGCTTCAGGTAGCGCACCGCTGCGCGCCGCGCGTCGGCGAGCGGGATGACGTCGCACTTCGCGTCGCGCGACTTCCGCTCGAGCGCGGGCGCGACGCGCCAGCACGCTTCCTCCGCAAACTCCGAATCGCGGCGCTCGCGCGCCAGGCGATCGAACGCGAGCGCCGCGTAGTCGGGGCGGCCTTCCTTCAGGTGCGCTTCGCCGAGCTTCATCCATGCGTCGTCCGACCATTCGGAGCCGGGGAAGTCGATCGCCACGCGCGAGAACGCGTCGATCGCGAGCGCGAAGCTCGGCGCGAGCTGCTCGATCAGCGTCGCCGGCTCGCGCTCGAGGAGGAGGACGCCGAGTCGATACAGCCGCGCGGGAACCGCGCGCGTCACGCGCGACGCAGGGTGGCGCTCGATCAACCGCACGTACTGCTGGTACGCCTCGTCGAGGCGGCCCGAGCGCAGGCGGCACTCCGCGGCGATGAACAACGCGACGTCCGCGCGCGGATGGTTCGGGTCGCGCACGAGGATGTCGTCGACGATCGCGCGGGCCTGCTCGTCGCGGCCCTCCTCGAACAAGCGCATCGCGAGCGGAATGCGCTGGTCGGTCGCGACCGGCGCCGACGAGTCGATCTCGGCCGAGCGGCGGCCGGCGTCGTCCGTCGCGGCGCAGCCGGCGACGAGCGTCGCGAGCACGGCGCAGGCGGCAGCGCGCGGCGCGTTCACGGCGTGACCTCGACGTCGCGCTCCACGATCGAGCAATCCTCGTTCGAGAGCATCGTCGTCTCCTGCTCGGGTTCGAGCGGAGATCCGGTCCACACGCTGCCCGACAATCGGTAGCGCCCCGGCGCGAGATCGGCGGTGTCGATCTCGATCCGGCCGGCGCTCTTGCCGCCCGACCCGTCGCGTCCGGCGTCGAGCGCCGCGGCCGCGACCGCGTCGCCGAGGTTGAGCAGCAGGTGCGGCTTGCCGGGAATCGCGCCCTGCACGCGTGCGACCCAGTCGACCGCGAGCTTCTCGCCGCGCTTCACCGATCCGCCGTGGATCGCGAGCTCGACGTCGACGTGCAGCCGCGCCGTCGCATCCGGCGCCGCGCTCTGCGGCGGCTCCGCGTGGTGCCGCGCCGCCGCGACGCCCACGCCGGCGAGCATCGCCGCGAGCGTGATCGCGCCGAGCGCCGGCCGCAGGCGCGCGGCGAACGCGGCGAGCAGGAGGCACGCCGACGCGACGACGATCGCTGGGCTCGGCGGCAGGTCGAACAGGAGCGCGGCCGACGCGCCGGACAAGACGGCGACGAGCGCCGAAAGCACCGACAGCGCGAACACGGCCGGCAGCCGGTCGGCGAGCACGAGCGCGGTGAGCGGCGGGATCACCAGCAGCGCGAACGTGAGGAGCGAGCCCGCGGTCCCGATCGACAGCGCGATCACGACTCCGATCGTCCCGAACAGCAAGAGGTCGAACGTGCGCGTCCTCACTCCGAGCGTGCGCGCCGTGTCCGGATCGAAGGAGACCATCACGAACTCCTTCGCGAACAGCGCGTGGATCGCGAGCACGAACGCCGCGCCCGCCGCGAGCACGAGCACCTGCGTCGGCGAGGTGAACAAGAGCGACCCGTACACGACGTGCTCGATGTGATCGAGCTCGGTGCTCGAGCGGAACACGAAGAGGACCGAGAGCGCGGACGCCACGGCGAACGCGACGCCGACCAGCGCTTCGCGCGTCACGCGCACCGGTTCGCGGAACGACGCGAACAGGCCGACGCCCGCGAGCGTGGCGACGGCCGCAGCCGGCAGCGGCGCGAAGTGGAGGAGCAACGCGAGCGCGACGCCGGCCGCGGCCACCTG
>CAZBOK010000579.1:0-2617 GCA_964493525.1 uncultured Phycisphaeraceae bacterium
GTCATCGCGAACGAGTCGGCGTCGCTCACCCGCTCGGCGCGATCGATGAGGCTCAGGTCGACGATCTCGGGGACCGTGCCTCCGCCGATTCCCTCGAGGTCGTACTTGTCGTCCTTCGACGGAGCGCCGTCGTTCACGCGGCCGGCGAGCGTCGACCCGATCGGGTCCGCGAGCACGATCTGCGCGCGCATCCCTTCGCGCCGGAACCGCCGCGCGACGCCGGTGATGCAGCCGCCGGTGCCGATGCCCGCGACGAACGCGCCGATGCCCGTTCCCGCCTGCTCGATCAGCTCGACCGCCGTCACCTCTTCATGCACGCGCACGTTCGCCGGGTTTCGGAACTGGTCGGTCAGGAACCAGCCGCGCTCCTTCGCCAGCCGATCGGCGACGTTCCGGAAGTGCTCGGGCTCGGTGATCGCGCAGTCCTTGGTGATCATCACCTCGGCGCCGAGCGTCTTCAGCGCGCGGCGCTTGTCCATCGACATCTTCTCGGGGAGCACGCAGACGAGCCGGTAGCCCTTGATCGCGGCGACCAGCGCGAGGCCGACGCCGGTGTTTCCGCCGGTCGCCTCGACGATCGTCATGCCGGGGCGGAGCGCGCCGCGACGCTCCGCGTCGTCGATGATCGAGAGCGCGATGCGGTCCTTCAGGCTGCCGCCGGGATTCAGGAACTCGCACTTCGCCAGCACCGGCACGCGGGAGCCCGCGCCGACGCGTTCGAGCGGTACGAGCGGAGTGTTCCCGACGTGGTCGAGGATCGACGTCACTGAGCCGAGCTCGCGTCGCCGTACCAACGGCCGAAGCGGTTCACGATGAAGTCGTCGAACTTCACGTCCTCCTGGCGCACGAACCCCTTGGTCGGGACGCGGCCCTCGTGCAGGAGGTCGAGCATCGCGCAGATGCCGGCGGCGGTCGTGATCTGGATGCCGGTCCACGCCAGGCCGTCGATCTCGCGGTGCAGGATGACGCGCGTGAACGCGCGCTCGACGAGCCGGCCTTTCTCCATGCCGGACGCGCTCACGTAGATCACCACGCGGTCCTGGTCGGTCGCGGGCAGCGCGCGCTCGAAGATCTCCTTCACCACCTCCGGCCGCTCGCCGAGCTTGAGGTCGTGCAGCAGGAACTTCATCAGCTCGCAGTGGCCCGGGTAGCGGATCGTCTTGTAGCTGAGGTTCCGCACGCGGCCGGCGAGCGTCTCCGCGAGCGTGCCGAGGCCGCCGCTCGTGTTGAACGCTTCGTACTCGACGCCTTCGAGGAGGATCGGCTCGAGCTGCTCGAGCGCCGGCACCGTGACGAACTTGCCGCCGGCGACCGCCTCGCACGGATGCAGGTACTCGTTGATGAGCCCGTCGGTGCTCCACGTCAGGTTGTACTTCAGGCGGTTCGCGGGGAAGCGCGGGAGCGCGCCGACGCGCATCCGCACGTCGTGGATCGTTTCGAGCCCCTCGATGACGTGCGTCGCGGCGATCGTGATGAAGCCGGGCGCGAGGCCGCACTGCGGAATGAACGCGACGCTCGCGCCCTTCGCGAGCTCCTTCACCTTCTGCGTGACGGCGACGTCCTCGGTGAGATCGAGGTAATGCACGCCCTTCGCCTTGGCGCGCTCGGCGATGACCGGGTTCAGGAAGAACGGCGCGGCGGAGATCACGGCGAACGCGCCGTCGATCGCCTTGCCGATCGCGTCGGGGTCGCGGAAGTCGACGGCGAGCGCGTCGGCGTGCTTCACGCCGGAGGCCGCGTGCTCCGCCGCGCCTTTCGACGCGTCGCAGACGCGCACGCGGTAGTCGCCGCAATTGCCGAGGAAGTGCGCGATCATGCGGCCGATCTTGCCGGCGCCGAGCAGGGTGATGGTCTTCATGCGGGGTTCGTGTCGGGGCTGGGGAAAAGGGAGCCGGAGTCTAACAGCCCGTTGAATAACCCCGACGGCGTTCGCCAGGCCGCGGTGAGCGCGTTGGTCGCGGGAGAGCGACCGGTAGCATCGCGGCCTCCTCTGTCCGGGGCGGCGCCGGAGACTCGATGAATCGCGCACGGATCCGCTCGCTCGCCGCGCTCGCGACGCTTGCCGCCTTCGCTTGGATCGGCCTGCGCGAGCTGTCCCCGCCGAGCCCGCTCGAGAAGGACGCGCCGGCCGACCGCTTCTCCGCGGGCCGCGCGATGGACGTCGTCCGCGACGTCGCCGCGCGGCCGCATCCGGTCGGGTCGGTCGATCACGACCGCGTGCGCGACGCGCTGATCGATCGGTTCCGCGGACTCGGGCTCTCAGCCGAGGTCCGCACCGGCGTCGTGTTCTCCAGCTCGCGCGGCGGGTTCGCGCACGCGGCGCGCGCGCAGAACGTCGTCGCTCGACTCGGTGGTACCGGGGGGCCCGCGGCCAGCGCGACGCACGCGCGGCCGGTGATGCTCGTCGCGCACTACGACTCGGTTCCGACCGGACCGGGCGCCGGCGACGATGCATCCGGCGTCGCGACGCTCCTCGAGACGGCGCGCGCTCTCTCCGCCCTGCCGCGACTGCCGTGCGACGTCATCTTCCTCGTCACGGACGGCGAGGAGATCGACCTCTTCGGCGCGCGCGTCGCGGTCGCGGATCGCGCGCTGCTCGCCGAGGACCCGATCGTCC
>CAZBOK010000580.1:0-2617 GCA_964493525.1 uncultured Phycisphaeraceae bacterium
GCCGACGCGCTCCGCGACGAAGCGTTTCGCGCCGCGTCGTGGGCGGCGGGAGTCGGGACGTTCGCGGCCGATCCGTCCCGGAACGCCGGCGCGCTGGAACAGTTGGAGGCGGCGCGGTCGCTGGCGGCGCGCTCGGCGGAACTGGCGCGGGCCGCGCGCGGAGACGACGCGGCGCGCGCCGCCATCACGCGTGCGACCGAGGATGTGGCACGGTTCGGCGCCGTGCCGGATCGGCGCGACGAATACCTCGCCGCGCTGCGCGAGAAGGATCGACTCGAACGCGAACGGATTGCCGAGATCGCGCATGACGCTGCATGCTCGGAAATCGTCGCCTACCCGAACGCGGCGCAGCTCGCCGCCGCGCTCCCCGCGGACGCGCGCGCGGTCATGTACTCGCGCTGGACCCGGCACCGCGCGAGAACCGAATCGACGCAGCCGGCGTCGACCGACGAGTTCTCGGCGTTCGTGCTCGCGCGCGACGGCGCCGTCGCGCGCGTCGACCTCGGCGGGTTCGATGCGGTGAAGTCCGCGGTGGAGGAGTGGCGCCGGCGGATCGCTCCGTCCGACCGCGGAGCGCGCGTGCCGGCCGCGGAGGCGGATCCCGCGGACCGCGAAGGCGAAGCGCTGCGCCGCCTCGTGCTCGATCCGTTGCTCCCGGCGCTCGGCGATGCGAAGCACGTGGTGGTCGTCCTCGACGACCCGCTGCAGTCGATCCCGCTCGACGCGCTGCCGTCCGGGGACGGGCGAGTCGGCGACACGATGCATCTCGAACTGCGCACCTGCCTTTCCGAGTGCGCGTTCGCGGATGCTCCGCCCGCGGACGGCGAGCTGCTCGCGATGGGCGGCATCGACTACTTCCGGCAGCCGGAGTCGGACGCCGGCAGCATCGCCGTCCTGCGCGGCTCGCCGTGGTCGCGCGGCTTCCCACCATTGCGGTACACGACGGCGGAGGTCGACGCGATCGAGGCGATGTTCCGGTCGGCGACGCCGGAGGCAGCGAACCCGCCCGCGACGGTGCTGACCGGCACGTCGGCGGGGCGCGATGCGTTGTTCCAGCGCGCGGCGAACGTGCGCTTCCTGCACATCGCGACCCACGGGTTCTTCGCGCCGGAGTCGATCGCCTCGTCCGGCGACCGGCGCGGCGGCCGCGGCGTCGCAGCGGCGGCGTTCGCCACGTTCGGTGAAGAGGTCCGCGGTCTGTCCCCGATGCTCCTGTGCGGTCTCGCGCTCGCGGGCGCGAACGCGAAACCCGACGCGTTCGGCCGCGTCCCGGGCATCGTCACGGCGGAGGAGCTGTCCACGCTCGACCTGCGCCGCTGCGAGCTGGCGGTCCTGTCCGCGTGCGACACGAACGTCGGCGTCGTGCGCGCCGGCCAGGGCATCGCGTCGCTGCAGACGGCGCTCCGCATCGCCGGCGCGCGCAGCGTGATCACGTCGCTGTGGAAGGTGTCCGACGAGGCGACGCAGGCATTGATGGTCGACTTCTATCGCCGCATCTGGATCGAGCGCGAGCCGAAGTGGCGGGCGTTGTGGTCCGCGAAGCGCGTGGTGCAGGACGCGAAGAATCCGGACGGCACGCCGCGGTACGGAATCGCCGATTGGGGCGGCTGGGTTCTGTCCGGAGCTCAGGACTGAAGGGTTCCGTCGCGAGTTGGAGCCGTGACGCCGGACGGACACGCGGTAGCCTCCCGACCGGATGGCCGTCCCGAATCCCCCGGAGTGGAACCGATGAAGCGCAGCGCAACCGCCGTTTGGCAGGGCTCACTCAAGGAAGGCAAGGGCGCGCTCTCGACCGCGAGCCGCACGTTGAAAGACGTGCCGTACTCGTTCACGTCGCGCTTCGAGAACGGCACCGGCACGAACCCGGAGGAGCTGATCGCCGCCGCGCACGCGGGCTGCTTCACGATGGCGTTCTCGCACATGCTCGCGAGCGCGGGCTTCCCGCCGGAGCGCGTGACGACGAACGCGACGCTCACGATGGAACAAGTCGACGGCAAGTGGACGATCTCCACGATCCACCTCGACGTCAACGCCAAGGTGCCCGGCATCGACGCGCCGCGTCTCGAAGAAACCGCGAAGATGGCGAAGGCCGACTGCCCGGTGTCGCGCGTGCTGAAGGCGACCGTGACGATGGCGCTGACGCGCGAGCCGTGACGGCGCTGCTCACGCTTCGCGCGTGAGCTTGCCGGGCGTGACGCCGCGCTCGAGCGGCGTCGAGAGCAGGTGGCGCGCTTTCGGGCGCTCGGGCCCGAGGTGGAACGCGAACACGGTGTCCTCGACGGCGCGGTCCGCGGCCGACACGCGCTCGTGCTGGCGCAGGTGCTCGCCCCACGTCTCGACCGCGAAGATCTCGACCCAACGGGCCGGCTCGTCGGTGTCGCGCAGGAGCCACCATTGCACCGCGCCGTCGCGCCGCCGGATCCGTCGCAGCTCGCGCGCGGCGCGCACGAAGTCCTGCGCCCGCGCCGGGTCGATCCGATATTCGACCTCGATCACGACCGGGCCGGTTTCCGGCGACACGTCGATCTGCGCCGGGTCGGGCCAGTGGTGCGTCGGCGTGAGGTCCTCGGTCTCGCCGCGCGCGAGTCGCACGCCGGAGAGCAGGAACGAACCGAGC
>CAZBOK010000581.1:0-2608 GCA_964493525.1 uncultured Phycisphaeraceae bacterium
GCCGCCCCGCTGGACCCCACTTGCGAGCGGGCAGCAGGGACCTTCGCGGGTAGGAGCGGGATCTGCGCGGCTTCTCGACGGCACGGGCGAGGCGCTCGAAGAGCCGGGTGAGGTGGTCGTGAGCGCGATCGGTCGAGCGATGCAGCACCAGGCGCGTGAGGTGATCGGCGGTCGCGAGGATGATCGCCTTCTGCGAGACGCGCTCGTAGGGGACGTCGGCGAGGCGGGCCGCGGCTGCGGCGAGCAGGCGCGCGATCGCGACGAAGAGCATCTGGGCGAGGATCTCCTGCTCGACGCCGCGCACCGTCCGGGCGTGGAAGAAGCCCTGTCCGAAGTAGGCGCCGACGAGGAGCTTGTAGTACTCCTCGATGCGCCAGCGGCGCGTGTAGGCGTCGGCGACGTCGTCGGCGGTGAACTCCGCCGTGGCGAGCGACGTGAGCAGGACCCACGGCTCGTCGCCGCGCCGCGACACGACGACGATCCGTACGCGCAGGGGCTCCATGTCGGTCATCGGCGAGCCCGGCGGCGGAACGAGGGCGATCTCGCCCTCGCGCCGGCCGGTCGCGAGGAACTCCTCGACGGCCTTGAAGGTCGAGGACGCGGGGACTCGGACGACGAAGTCCAAGCCGCGCAGCGCCAGGACGGAGAGCACGTCGAAGGAGGGATAGCCCCGGTCCAGCACGAGCACGTCGCCCTCCCGGGCGCGGTCCAGCACGAGAAGGAGCTGAGCCCGCTCGTCGGCGCCGTAGCGACCGACGACGGCGTCGAGCGGGAGCTGCGAGGTGACGTCGAAGAGCGTGGTGACGTGGACCATCGGGTAGTGCGCTCCGTCGGGCCGGCCGTAGGCATGGCGCAGCTCGTCGGAGCACTGCACGAACCGCCGCGCCCCATCGACGGCGAGCAGCCGGCGGCCGTGCCACCTGAGCTCGTCGCCGTGCCGCGCGTCGAACTCGTCCGCGGCACGGTGGAGCAGCCCGCGCACGACGGCGGACGGGAGCTTGCCCCGCGCCTGGCTGAACGCCTGCGCGGTGACGGGCCGCTCCTGCGGCAGCTCGAGGCCGAAGTCGCGAGCCTCGTCCCAGAACGCCTCGAGCATGCGCGTGTAGCCGCGCTCATCGCCGTGCCGCACGAGCGAGAGCAGGAGCGAGACCACGAGAGCCGGCTGGAGCGGACCGCCACGGGAGAACTGACGCCGTCCGCGCAGAGAAATCGTCTCGTGAGGACCGGAAACGAGCTTCACGATCTGCGCGTGCTGTGCTCCAATGGACGCCAACGATTGGCACGCAAAATGGAAGGCGTCGCCTGCTCCTTCGAGTCACTTGAGCGAAATCCAGTCATTCTTGGGAACTCCCTTCGAGTGATTGGACCACCCGGGCGGGTGGTCGGTCGATTGAATGTGCAAGTCGATTGTACTCGACGCCCGCCCGGTCTCCATCACACTCGGCGCGCGCCCCCCGAATTCACACGCGCGATCCACCGCACCGAACTGCGCACCGAACGCTTCGTTGCGAGAGCGGTCGATGACCCCGCCGCGCGCCGTCTCGCCCGATCGCCGACAGGGCGCATCGTGGAGCTTGACGCCATTGGCAGGTACCGGTCCGTCAGCACGAACCCGCATCGCACGAGCCACTCGAATGCGAACGCGGACGCTGCCACGATCCAGAAGTCCCGAACGGGTCCGCCGGGGCCGCGGATCAGGATCCACGCGCCCGCCACGAAGAGCGGCGCCATCGCGAACCACGGATAGAAGTGCCGCGCGCCGCGGCTCCCGAAGACCGACGCCACGTTCAGTGCGAACTTGCGGAGCTTCGCGTGCTCGCCGAAGTCGGGCCGCTCCTGCGCGGTCGTCCCGGACTCGTCGGCGACGTACGTAGGGATCTCGGTGCCGAGCACCTGCGCGTCCGTCACCGACGACTCGCGCCCGACGAAGTCGACGAAGCTCCCGCGGAGCGCGTACGTGGCGACGTGCGGCGCGATCGCGAGCGGCGTGAACGCCGCCGCGAACGCGAGCGCCGGCGCGACGAGCGCCTTCACGCCGTGACGCCGCACGCCGGGCCACAGCGCGGCGACGAGCGCACCGGGCACGAAGAGCAGGCACGTCGTCTTCACGAGCGTGAGGATCGCGAAGAGCGCCCCGGCGAGCGCCGCGCGTCGCGCCGTGGGAAGGCCTCCGCGGCTCGACGAGCACACGAGGAACGTGAGCGCCGCGAGCGGGATCGTGAGCGGCTCCGTGAACGTCTCGGACCCGTAGAGCACGACGCCCGGGTTCAGCGCGAACGCGCCGCAGACGAGAAGCCCCTCGGCGGTCCCGCGTCGTCGTCCCCACCAGAGGCCGAGGCCCGCACCCGCGGCGACCGTGGCGACGACGGAGATCCCGCGCGCCGTGAGGTCCATGTCGCCGACGAACGCGTCGATCGCCGCGATGAGGAGCGGGTAGAGCGGGTGGAGGTAGCGGAAGGTCCAGTTCGCGCGCCACTCGCCGTCGCGGAAGATCCGCGCCGTCTCGAGGTACGTCGTCTGGTCCTGACCGAAGCCCCACGTGTTGCGGATCGCGATCGCGCGGAGCACGAGGGCGACGACGGTGAGGACGACGATCCCGACGACGAGC
>CAZBOK010000582.1:0-2606 GCA_964493525.1 uncultured Phycisphaeraceae bacterium
GGTCGGGAGCGTGCGCGCGAGCGCGACCAGCGCGGGCGGCGAGGGATCCGCCGCGAGCGCCTTCGCCGCCTCGACGGCGACCACCCAATCGACGTCATTCAGCCGCTCGGTCAGCGCGTCGCGCGTGGGGGCGTCCGGCGGCAAGGCCGCGAGCCCGTCGGCGGCGAAGCCGCGCACGCGCGCGTCGTCGTCCTTCAACGCGGCGAGGAAGCTCGCGCGGAACTCGGCGCGCTTCAGCTTCGACGCGGCATAGGTCGCGCACCAGCGCACCTGCGCGTCGTCGTCGTGGCGCATCGCGACCTCGAGGAGATCGAACGCGCGGATCGGCCGGCCGAACGTCGGGTCGTCGCGGCCGGTGCCGAGCTTGGCGATCGCGAGCGCCGCATGCGCGCGCACGATCGGAGCCGCGTCGGCGATGCGATCGAGCAGCTCGACGATCATCCGCTCGTCGCCCGATTCGCCGAGCGCGAACAGCGCCGCGGCGCGCGCCTCGGCGGAGTCGGATTGCAACGACGGCGCGACCGCGTCGGGGATCAGCGAGCTGCCGGTGAGTCCGATCGCGAACAGCGCCTCGACGCGGAGTTCGTCGTCGCTCGCGT
The DNA here is from genome assembly GCA_964493525.1 of uncultured Phycisphaeraceae bacterium. Taxonomy (GTDB): domain Bacteria; phylum Planctomycetota; class B15-G4; order B15-G4; family JADJEK01; genus CAZBOK01. Next base: position 600 of record CAZBOK010000582.1, read on the forward strand.
CGCGCGCCGCGTTCGCGAGCGGCAGCACCGATTCGCGCGCGCCGATGCGGCCGAGTGCGCGGATCGCGTAGCGGCGCACTTCGATGTCGTCGTTCGCGAGCGCCTGCGCGAGGAGCGGTTGCCCGGCGTCGCGCGCGTCCTCCGCGTCGAGCACGTCGTCGATCCACGTCGCGCGACCGCTCGGCGGCCGGCCCGGCGGGTTCGTGGAGGTCGTGGGCTCGGTGCAGCCGAGCGGGATCGTCGTCGAGAGCAGGGTCAGCAGGAGCGCGAGGGGACGCGACGATCGCATTCGTCGCATCCTATCGACGACGCTCTCCGCGCGTTCAGCGGGCGAACGGTTCCGGGGGGAGCGGCGGCACCAGGCAGTACTTGTCGGTGCGGCCGAACAGCGGGTCGGTGCTCATCTGCGGCGCTTCCGGCGCGACCGCCGCCGCGACGTTCCGCTGCTCGCGGGTCCAGTCCGTGAGGAAACCGGAATCGTCGTCGCGGGAATCCGAATCGCGTGTGCGCGCGCGCAGCATGGCGTGCCTCCTTCGTCTTCGGGGGGCGATGGTATCGGTGATCGGACGAACGCGCCATTCACCGCGCCATCGAGGTCGGGTCGGCGTTCCGCGCGCGAGAGGCGTTGCATCGCTTCGTTCGCGCCGCGCGACGGTTCCGGCGGGCCGCGCGACCGGCTACTCTCCACGGCTGATTCGCGGGCTCCGCCCGCAGCCCACGCGACCTGGCCTTGTCGACTTCGAGATGCGGCGACCGACCCGACGATCAACCGAGGCTCCGCGACTCCGCGCGGAACCTCGGACTCGACCTTGTGGATGCGGCGCTTCGCGCCGCCGCGGCCGGTGGCCGCGGGGGTTCCTACCGCCGGGAGTCCCCGCGCCGTTCGACGAATCGAGGCGGTAGGAACCCATGAACCCGCGACGCAAGACGACCCAGGTGAAGATCGGCTCGCTGATGGTCGGCTCCGACCATCCGGTCCGCGTGCAGTCGATGACGACGACCGACACGGCCGACGCCGAGGCGACGCTCGCGCAAGTGCGACGCCTCGAGGCGAAGGGCTGCGAGATGATTCGCATCACGGTGCCGAACCGCGAGTCGGCGGCGGCGCTGAAGACGATCAAGCGCGGGATGAAGACGCCGCTGATCGCGGACATCCACTTCGACTACCGCATGGCGTTGCTCGCGATCGAGGCCGGCGCCGACAAGGTGCGGATCAACCCGGGCAACATCGGTTCGGAGGAGCGCGTGCGCGAGGTGCTGCGCACCGCGAAGGCCGCGGGCTGCGCCGTGCGCATCGGCGTGAACTCGGGCTCCGTCGAGAAGGACCTCCTCGAGAAGCACGGCTGGCCGTCGCCGCAGGCGATGGTCGAGAGCGCGCTGCGCCACGTCGAGACCTGCCGCTCCGAGTCGTTCGACCAGATCGTGATCTCGATCAAGTCGACCGACGTGAAGACGTGCATCTCCGCGAACCGCGCGCTCGCGTCGAAGTGCGAGTTCCCGATCCACCTCGGCATCACCGAGGCGGGGCTCCCGGGCTACGGCACGGTGAAGTCCGCGATCGGCATCGGCTGCCTGCTGCTCGACGGCATCGGCGACACGATCCGCGTCTCGCTCACCGCGGAGCCGGAGGAAGAGATCCCGGTCGCGTACGACATCCTGAAGGCGACCGGCGCGCGCGTGACGTCGCCCGAGTTGATCGCGTGCCCGACGTGCGGCCGCATCGACATCGACCTGCAGAGCCTGATGAAGGAGATCGAGAAGCGCCTCGACGGCGAAGTGCTGCCGGTGAAGATCGCCGTGCTCGGCTGCATCGTGAACGGCCCCGGCGAGGCGAGCGAGGCCGACATCGGGATCGCGGGCGGCGGCGGGATGGGGATCCTCTATCGCAAGGGCGTCGCGGTGCGGAAGGTGAAGGAGAAGGACATGGTCGACGCGCTCCTCGAAGAGATCGCGATCTGGAAGGCCGCGAACCCGGAGGCAGCAGCCGCGGCGGGGCGCTGATCGGGA
>CAZBOK010000583.1:0-2596 GCA_964493525.1 uncultured Phycisphaeraceae bacterium
GGTGGCGCTCGCCGTCGGCATCCTTCGCCGGGAATCGCGAAGCGCTCGCCTATCATCCGCCGCGGAGGCCTCGCGCGACGTGAAGATCCTGATGATCACCGCCGGTTCGCACGGCGACGTGCATCCGTTCCTCGCGGTCGGACGCGCGGCGCGCGAGCGCGGTCACGACGCGCTGCTCTTGGTGCATCCCTACTTCTCCCCGGCGGTCGCCGCGGCGGGCGTGCGCATGCATCCGGTGGGCGGCGCGGTCGACTTCGAGGCGCTGATCAAGGATCCGCGCGGCATGCATCCGTGGACCGGGACGAAGTTCGTGTTCGATTCGCTGTTCACGACGCTGCCCGACGTCCTGCTCGAGATGCGCGCCGCGGTGGCACGCGAGCGGCCCGACGTCGTCGTCGCGCACCCGATCTGCTTCGGCGCGCGCTGGGTCGCGGCCGAAGCGGGCGTGCCGTGCGTGTTCACGATGCTGCAGCCGGGCGGGTGGATGGCGAAGGACGATCCGATCCCGGTGATGCAGCGCACGCCGTCGTCGCTGGCGCGGTTCATCGCGCGGCTGGTCGACGCGCCGCTCCGCGTCGTCGTCGGTCGGATGATGTCGCCGCGGTTCTCCGAGCTGCGCCGGCGGCTCGGCATGCCTCCGGCGCGCGACGACTACTTCGCGGAGTTCCGCGCCGCGGACCTGAACCTCGGCCTGTGGTCCCCGCGCCTGCGCGGTCCGTGCCGCGGCGATCCGGCGGGTTCGGTCATCGTCGGGTTCCCGTGGTACGACCGCCCGGAGTCCGGCGCGGGCGAGGCCGATGCGATCGAGCGCTTCCTGTCGGCGGGCGCGCCGCCGATCGTGTTCACGCTCGGCACCGCCGCGGTGCACGTGCCCGGCGACTTCCACGCCGTCGCGATCGACGCGGCGCGCACGCTCGGGCGCCGCGCGATCCTGCTGACCGGGTCGAAGCAGCACGCGCCGCGGACGTTGCCCGCCGGCGTCGCGGCGTTCGACTACGCGCCGTTCTCGCGCCTCTTCCCACGCGCGGCCGCGGTCGTGCACCACGGCGGGATCGGCAGCACCGCGCAGACGCTGCGCTCCGGTCGTCCCGCGGTCGTCGTGCCGCACGCGCACGACCAGTTTCACAACGCGCTCTTGTGCCGGCGGCTCGGCGTCGCGGAGACGGTCCATCGCACGAAGCTCACGCCGGCGCGGCTCGCTCGCGCGCTCCGCGTCGTGCTGGATGACCCGGCGGTGGCGCCGCGCGCCGCGTCGATCGGCGCCGAGATCGCGCGCGAGGACGGCGCGACGGGCGCGATCATCGAAGTCGAGCGATTCCTCGCGAGCCGCGGCGGTTCGCGCGGCTCCCGGCATGCGGTGGGAGTCGCGTCATGAGCGAGACGGCGGAGCCCGATTCCGTGAAGCCGCGCGAGCACCATCACGCGTTCGCGTTCGTCGTGCTCTCGCGGCTCGCGCTGCAGGATCCCCCGGGGATGCTGACGTCGCTCGCGAGCAGCGCGGGCGAGAAGATCGTGCGCGACCTGTGGAAGGCCGTCGGCGAGGACTGCGACGAGGCGCTGCCCGCGACCGGGATCAAGGTGAAGCACGGCCGAATGTCGGCCGATCGCATCGCCGCCGTCGTCACGTTGCCGCCGCCGCTGCGGCCCGGAGAGGCGCACTTCATCGCGATGGTCGCGGGGGTCGATCCGTCCACCGACGGCGCCGACGCGCCGGGCGCGCTGCGCGACTTCCACTACTTCCTGCTCGAGCGCGGCAAGGAGCGGACGAACCGCGTGCACACGATCATCGGCGCGCTCCGGCCCGACGCGAAGGGCAACCTCGAGCACTACAACTTCGGGCCGGGACCGAAGCCCGAGGTCGAGGACTTCCTCACCGCGCTCGTGAAGATCTTCGAGGAGTAGGCCGCGTCACGACTCGCGGCCCGACGCGACCGCCGCGCGGACGAGCGCGATGAGCAGGCACACGCCGCCGATCGGGACCAGCGCGATGCCGAGCGAGGGATCGCCTTCGGAGTTGAGGACGCCGCCGAGGAAGAAGCCGATCGGCATCGCGACGGCGCCGGCGACCAGCCAGCGCGCGATCGAGAGACGCCGCGCGTCGTGGGTGGTGATCCGCTGCGCGAGCGCCGCGAACGCGAGGCAGAGGATGCCGAGCAGGTTGCCGTGCGCGTGCGCGAGCGTCCACATCTCGCGGCGCACCGCGCTTGCGAGGTACACGTTCACCTTCAGCGCGTGGAGCGCCTCGAACGTGAGCCCGAGCGGCAGGAACACCGCGAGGAGCGTGAACCCTGTGACGAGCGCGAGGCGCGTGGCTTTGTCGTCGTTCATTCGCCGATCGCGATCGGATGATCGCCCTGGAGGTCCGTGAGCTCGGCGATCTTGCGGACGTCGACGGTCCAGTCCGAACGGATCGCGTAGCGGGACGAGAGCGGCCCGAACCGCTCGCGCGCCGCGGCGGCGACGCGCGCGAGCAGGGACGACACGACGTCCCCGTACGGGGCCGGCGGGCCGAACGGATCGATCGCGGCGACGGCGTCGGCGCCGCACAACGGGCTCGCGCGCTCGCGGGCGAGCAGGCTCGACCGCGCCGTCCAGC
>CAZBOK010000584.1:0-2594 GCA_964493525.1 uncultured Phycisphaeraceae bacterium
GGCGCCGTGCGCGCGGGAGCCGACGGCGCGCGCGGGCGCAAGCTCGACGAAGCGCTCCCGTTCTGGCCGATCGACGTGAAGTGGGTCGACGACGACAGCACCGTGCGGCCCGACCCCGCGCGCTACGTGCACATCGCGGCGTGCTCGCCGCACCAGCAGGCGCGTGAATGGGTGCTGAACGACGGCACCAAGAAGACGTCGTTCGGCGCGCTGACCTGGTTCCTCGGGATGCGGCTGCGCGCCGCGCAACCCGGCGAGACGTGGCGGCAAGTCGTCGACACCGTCGCGCGCTCGGTGTCGACGCAGATCCCGAATCAGTCGGTGCAGTTGGAAGGCGCGCTCGACCGCGTGTTGTTCTCCGGCAGCTTCAAGCCGCGGCCGCCCGGGTTCGACGCGCACTACGACGAGAAGGCGAACGCCGTGGCGGTGGACGCGGGGCGGTTGCACGGCCTGCGAGCGCGCCAACTCCTCGCGGTGACCGACGCCGACGGCAACGCGCTCGGCGAAGCGGAGGTGGCCGAGGCGAAGGAAGTCGTCGCGACCGCGCGCTGGGTCGGGGAGATGCCCGAGCTCGCGTATCACGCCGCGCTGCACGTCGCGCCGAAGAACGTCCCCGCCGGGCGCGATCCGCTCGCGCTGCGCGTCGAGAACGCGGCGCTGAAGGAGCAGCTCGCCGGCCGCGGCGACGTCACGATCACCGACGACCCGGACCAGCCCGCGGCCCGGATCGAAGTCGAGCCGCCCGGTGCCGCGGCCGGCGATTCGGCGTCGGTGCGCTTCGTCGGGACCGACGGGATCGCGTTCTGGCCCGGCCCGAGCGAAGCGGCGACCGACCAGCGCTGGCTCGCGCGCATCACCGACAAGCTCGACGAGCTGGTGGAGCTCGAGCGGCGCTACCGCGACGTCCTCGAGCTCTCGACCGTGCCGGGCACGCTCGCCGTGCGCGGCGCGTTCACGCCCCCCGCCGCCGATGACCTGAAAGGACCGGGCGACGGGAAGACTTGGCCGATCACGGTCGTCGCGGCGCAGCTCGACGAACCGGGGCACGAGGACGGCCAGCGCATGTCCGGCGACGCATTCCGCGCGACGGTCGATCCGACGCAGCAGGACGCGCAGATCGTGCGACTCGACGTGACGAACCCGAACGACGCGACGATGTACGTCACCGTGCTGTCGGTCACGGAGGACCGCGAGATCAACGTGATCCACCCCGCCGAGCGCGAGGAGTTCGCGGTGGCCGCGCACGACACGCGGCGCGTGTTCGCGCAGATCGGCGTGAACCCGAACCTGAAGCTCGACCGGCCGATGCGCGATCGATACCTCGTGATCGCGACCAGCGAGCCGGCGAACTTCTACCCGCTCACCGCGAAGAGCGTGCTGCGCGGCGCCGCGGCGCAGACGAACGTCCCGCCGCTCCTCGCGAACGCGCTGCAGCGCGAGGTGACGCGCGGCAAGCCGATCGCCGCGGCGACGGCGTTCTCGTTCGGCATCGCCACCGTCGACCTGCTCGTCGACTCGAAGTGAGCGGCGCGGTCGAGCGCCGCGACTCCGTCACACCGAGCCGCGGACGAGCCGATCGCTCGCGGCAGCGCGGCCGCTTGACGGCAACGGCCCGCGGCCGCGCGACACTGTCACGGCGCGCTCCCTCCTCCGCGTCGAAGTCCATCCGGTCGCTCCGCGTGTTTCCCCGCGAAGCACCTGCGACCGATCTGCGGCGGGTTCTTGATGCCCCCCGTCACCGCTCGCGCGGCGCGCTTCCCCTCACGATGTCCGCGGCGTCGTTCACGCCGCGTGCCTTGCCGTCGGATCCAAAGCTCACGATCAACCAGTGCGTCGCGTCGATCGTCGCGAAGACGAAGTCCCTCCCCCACGGATCGATCGGCTCCACGTCGGCGTACGGTTCGTCGCCGAGCTCCGGGTCCGGCTGCGTCAGCTCCGCGAGACTCGCCGGCAAGCGCCGATGGATCGAGAGGAATCGCTCCACCGCCGACGACCACTCCCTCGCTTCCGATTCCGCGGCGGCGTGTTTCGACACGCACACGAACGGCGCCATCTGCGTGCGCACGACGAACCACACCCCGAACCCGATCACGATCCCTGCTGCGACGATCCACGGGTTCGTCTTCATGGCGCTTCGATCACCGGCACTGCGGCAGGTGCGCCGAGACGATGTCCGCATCCTCGTGGGCGCCGCCAGGCTCGCCGTCCGCTCCGAGGCTGACGATCAACCAGCCCCCAGCGGCTGTCTTGGCATAGAGGTAGTCGTTGCCCCACGGATCGATCGGATCCCGGTCGAGGTAGGGCTCGTTGTCGAACGCGGGATCCGGTTGCGTCACTTCGAACAGCGTCGACGGCAGACGTCGGTGGGCACGAAGGAACTGCGCCACGGCATGAGACCAGGACATCGCTTCCATTGTCGCGCCTGTGGATCTGGGACAGCGTGGAAGAGTCGTGAAGCGCGCGTTCGCGACGAACCAGAATCCGAAACCGTTCACGATCGCGGCGGCGACGATCCACGCGCTCATCTTCATGGCGCCCCGCAACGCACGCGCGCGATGCGGGCTTCCCGCGATTCCTACTCCGCTTCGAGGTCC
>CAZBOK010000585.1:0-2590 GCA_964493525.1 uncultured Phycisphaeraceae bacterium
AGTCGGCGGCGGTCGCGTTGACAGTGCGCGCGCACCCGGGCGGAGTCGAACTCGTCGACCCCGCGCGCCCGCCGGTCGACGATGAAGAAGGCGGCGTGAACGAGGTCTACGTCATCCTCGGCTTGATCGTGCTCGTGCTCGCCGTGGCGGCGACGATCGGTTTCGCGGTGCGCGCCGCCGAGCGGTCGAACCCGGAGCACGTGCGGTCCGCGAGCACGGCGCTCTCGGATCTCGAGCGCGAGCTCGCGGCCTCGCCCACCGACGATGTGCTCTCCGTCGCGCGCGCGCTCGCTCGATTCATCGCGACGACGACCGGCGCGGACCGCGGCGCGTGCTTCGGGGCGGACGCGGCTTCGAAGCTCGCGTCGATCGGGATCGACGCGGCGACATGCGACGCGACGCGCGCATGGTTCGAGCGCGCGGAGGAAGCGGCGTTCGCGAAGGACCGTGCGCCCGGCGCGGACTTCCGCGCCGGGGCGATCGAACTCGCGCGTCGCGTGTTCGCCGCGCGCCGTTAGGCGTCAGTCGCGGCCGGCGCCCGTCATCGACATCAGGAACTCCGCGTTCGAGCGCGACTTCTTCATCTTGTCGATGAGAAGCTCCATTGCCTCGACCGGGTTCATCTCGTTCAGCACCTTGCGGAGGATCCAGACCAGCTTCAGCTCCTCGGGGGAGAACAGCAGGTCTTCCTTGCGCGTGCCCGAGCGGTTGATGTCGATCGCCGGCCACACGCGCTTGTCCGCGAGGCGCCGGTCGAGGTGGAGCTCCATGTTGCCGGTGCCCTTGAACTCCTCGAAGATCACCTCGTCCATGCGCGAGCCGGTCTCGATCAGACCGGTGGCGAGGATCGTGAGCGATCCGCCAAACTCGATGTTGCGCGCCGCGCCGAAGAAGCGCTTCGGCTTCTGCAGCGCGGAGGCGTCGATGCCGCCGGAGAGGATCTTGCCGGAGTGGGGCGCCTCGCTGTTGTAGGCGCGTCCGAGGCGCGTGATCGAGTCGAGCAGGATCACGACGTCGCGGCCGTGCTCGACCAGGCGCTTCGCCTTCTCGATCACCATCTCGGCGACCATGATGTGCCGCGACGCCGGCTCGTCGAACGTCGACGAGACGACCTCGCCCTTCACGTTGCGCTGCATGTCGGTCACTTCCTCGGGCCGCTCGTCGATGAGCAGCACGATGAGGTAGACCTCCGGGTTGTTCTTCGTGATCGAGTTCGCGATCTTCTGCAGGAGGATCGTCTTGCCGGTGCGCGGCGGCGCGATGATCAGACCGCGCTGGCCTTTGCCGATCGGCGTGACGAGATCCATGATCCGCATCGCGATCTCGTCCGGCGCGGTCTCGAGCATGAAGCGCTGCTCGGGGTAGAGCGGGACGAGGTCCTCGAACGGCGCGACCTGGCCGGCCTTCTCGGGGTCCTCGAAGTTGATCTGCTCGATGCGCAGCAGCGCGAAGTACTTCTCGTTGTCCTTCGGCGTGCGGATCGGGCCGGAGATCACCTGGCCGGTGCGCAGGGAGAAGCGGCGGATCTGCGACGGCGAGATGTACACGTCATCCGGCGACGGCACGTAGCTGTAGGACGGCGAGCGAAGGAAGCCGAATCCGTCGGGGAGGATCTCGAGGACCCCTTCCGTCATCATCGTGCCTTCGAACTCGGTGCGGCGGCGCAGGAGCTTGAAGATGAGGTCCTGCTTCTTCAGGCCGTGCGCGCCCTCGATGCCTTCTGCCGCGACGATCTGCGCGAGGTCCTCGACGTTCAGGCGCTGCAGCTCCTGCAGACGCACTTCGCCGGCGCGCAGTCGCTGCACGATCTCCGCGTTCGCGCCGGTGACCGGCTTCGGCTTCGGCGGATCGCGGAGCGGCGGGAGATCCGCGCCGGTGTCGTGCGGCATGTCCTCGAACGACGGCTGGAAGCCGTGACCGCGCGGATCGTGCGGCGGGCCGCGCCGCTCGTCGCGCCGGAACTGCTGGTTGCGGCGGTCGTCGCGGCCGCCGCGTCCGCCGCGGCCGAAGCGATCGTTCTGCCGCGGACCACGATCGAACCGTTGGTGATGCCGCGGCTGCTCGCCGCGCGGGTTGCGGTTGTCGAAGCCCTGGCGTCCGTCGTTCCCGTGTCGTCCCTCGCGGTTGTCGCGACCCTCGCGGCCGTCGCGCGGATCGCGGGACGGAGCGCCGCCCGGGGACTGCGATTCCTGCGGCGTCGAGCCGGCGGGAGGCGGCGAACTCGCCTCCGGAGCGTCGGTCTCCGCGTCCCGAACGCCGCGATCCTCGCCGCGGCCGCGGCGGGGGTCGGAGTGCGCGTCGCGCGCTTCGGGCTCGTCGCGATCCGGACGCTCCTGGCGTTCGTGTCGATCCGTGCGCTCGGCGCGATGTTCGCCGCGCGTGTCGTTCTCGCGTCGATCGTCGCGGGCGTCCCGCTCATCGCGCTGCGGCGACTCGCGCTCGGCGCGCGGCTCGATCGGCGTCGGCGCCGGGCGCGCGATCGACGACTGCGGCGGCGCGCCCGGATCGGCGACGCGCTCGAATCCGTCGGCAGCCTCCAGCGCCGGTTCGGCGCCGCTCGCCGCCTCCGCTCCCGCTGCACCGCGTCGCC
>CAZBOK010000586.1:0-2584 GCA_964493525.1 uncultured Phycisphaeraceae bacterium
GGTGCTCTCGCGTCGGCCGGATGCCCAGTCGCGCACCACCGTCAGCGAGAGGCTCTCGTCGAAGCCGTGCAGGATCGCCTTCTTCGCCGGACCGGGCAGCTCGCCGAACGGCGTGTCGAGATCGAACTCGAGGCGCTCCGCGAGCACGCCGAGCACCGACACGATCCCGAAATGCGGCTTCGCGAGGTCGACGTTCCACGGCTGCGTGAGCGCGCCGGCGAGCAGCGGCAGCGACGGATCGGCGACGAGGCGCGCGACGTCGCAGCGATCCATCACGCCGAGTCCGTCGCACTGCGGGCACGCGCCGAGGTGGAAGTTGAACGAGAACAACCGCGGCTGCGGATCCTCGTCGAGCCCGACGCCGTGCGTTGGACAGATGCGCGTTTTGGTGTACACGCGCTCGGCGCCGTCTTCGGCGCGCGCGATCGCGAGGCCGGAGCCCGCGGCCATCGCCTGATCGAACGCGTCGGCGAGACGCTGGCGCGCATCGGCCTTCACGACGATGCGATCGACGACCAGATCGATGCTCGCGGTCCCCCCCGCGACCTTGGGCGCCGGCGCGTCGAGCCGCGCTTCGATGCCGTCGATCTCGACGCGTGCGAACCCCTGCTTCTTCAACTCCGGCCAGAGCTGGGTGAGCTCTTGCGGCTTCTTCAGCGCGAGCGGGACCGCCAGCGCCTTGCGCCACAGCGGCGCGACCACGCGCAGCTTCTTGCCGGCGTCCTTCGCGACCACGTCGCGAGCGGCGGCGCTCGGACCGGTGGCCGCGAGTTCCGCGCCGCACTCCGGGCAGTGCGGGATGCCGACGCGCGCGAACAGCACGCGGAGGTAGTCGTGCATCTCGGTCGAGGTCGCGACGGTCGACCGCGGGTTCTTCGCGCCCGACTTCCGGTCGATCGCGATCGCGGGCGCGAGACCTTCGACGCGTTCGACCGGCGCGCGCTCCTGCCGGGAGAGGAAGCGGCGCGCGTAGGTCGACATCGACTCCACGAAGCGGCGCTGCGCTTCCGCAAAGATCGTGTCGAACGCGAGCGACGTCTTGCCGGACCCGGACACGCCGGTGATCACCGTGAACGAGGAGTGCGGCACGACCGCGTCGACGCCGCGCAGGTTGTTCTTCGTCGCGCCGAACACCTTCAGCGCCGCGCCCTCGCCTTCGCCCGTGTCGCGGCGCACGACGTCCGCCTTCGGCTTCGCGGGCTCGAGATACTCCGCGAGCATCCGGCCGGTCCACGACGACTTCGCGCGCAGCGACTCGCGCGGCGTGCCGGCGAACACGATCTCGCCGCCGGCCTTCCCGCCTTCGGGCCCGAGGTCGATCAGCCAGTCCGCGCACTTCACGACGTCGAGGTTGTGCTCGACCACGATGACCGAGTTGCCGCGATCGACCAGCTCCTGCAGCGCGCCGAGCAGTTGCGCGATGTCGACGAAGTGCAGTCCCGTGGTCGGCTCGTCGAGCAGGTAGAGCGTGCGGCCGGTGCCGGGACGCGCGAGCTCGGACGCGAGCTTCAACCGCTGCGCCTCGCCGCCGGAGAGCGTCGTCGCGGTCTGGCCGAGCTGCACGTAGCCGAGCCCGACCTTCTGCATCGTCTCCAGCACGCGCGAGAGCTTCGGGTGCGCCGCAAAGAACACGAGCGCTTCGTCGACCGTGAGGTCGAGCACCTGCGACACGTTCTTCTCGCGGTACTTGATCTCGAGCGTTTCGCGGTTGTACCGCCGGCCGTCGCACGCGTCGCACGGCACCTCGACGTCGGCGAGGAGCTGCATCTCGACGAGGCGCACGCCGGCGCCGCCGCACTCCTCGCAGCGACCGCCCGACACGTTGAACGAGAAGCGGCCGGCCTTGTACCCGCGCGCGCGCGCCTCGGGCAGCGCCGTGAAGAGGTCGCGCACGTGCGTCCACGCGCCCGAGTAGGTCGCCGGGTTGCTGCGCGGCGTGCGACCGATCGGCGACTGGTCGATCTCGATCACCTTGTCGATGTGCTCGATCCCCTCGATCGAGTCGTGCGCGCCGATCGGGTCCTGTGCGCCGTGCAGCCGACGCGCGAGCGCGCGCTTCAAGACGAGGTCGACCAGCGTCGACTTGCCGGAGCCGGAGACGCCCGTGACGGCGACCAGGCAGCCGAGCGGGAGCGTGACGTCGACGTTCTTCAGGTTGTGCTGGCGCGCGCCGCGGATCACGAGCGCGTGGCCGTTCCCCGTGCGGGGCACGGCCGGCATCGCGATCTCGCGGTCGCCGCGGAGGTATTGCGCGGTGAGCGACTTCTTCGAGCGGAACACTTCGCTCGGCAGGCCTTCGGCGACGATCTCCCCGCCGTGCCGTCCGGCGCCCGGGCCGATGTCGACCAGGTGATCCGACGCGAGCATCGTGTCGCGGTCGTGCTCGACGACGATCACGGTGTTGCCGCGGTCGCGGAGCTGCTCGAGCGTGCCGAGCAGCCGATGGTTGTCGCGCTGGTGCAGGCCGATGCTCGGTTCGTCGAGCACGTACAGCACGCCTTGGAGGTGCGCGCCGACCTGCGTCGCCAGGCGCACGCGCTGCGCCTCGCCGCCCGACAACGTCGATGCGCCGCGCGCGAGCGGC
>CAZBOK010000587.1:0-2575 GCA_964493525.1 uncultured Phycisphaeraceae bacterium
CCCCGCGCGGATCGCGCGACCGACGCCCATCACGGTGCCGCCGGTGCCCACGCCGGCGACGAATGCGTCGGGCGCGAGGCCGATCGCGGCGAGCTGCTCGAGGATCTCGCTTCCCGTGCCGAGAGCGTGCGCCTCGACGTTCGCCTCGTTCTCGAACTGCCGTGGCGCGAACGTATGCGGGTGCGTCGCGACCCACTCCTTCGCTCGATCCACGCTCCCCACGAACCCGCCTTCGCGCTCCGATACTTCGACCAGCGTCGCTCCGAACGACTTCAGGATCATCTTGCGCTCGCGGCTCATCCAGTCGGGCATGAACATGCGCACCGGGTGACCGAGCGCGCGGCCGATCGCCGCGAACGAGATCGCCGTGTTGCCGCTCGACGCCTCGACGATCTCGTCCCCCGCGACGATCGCCCCGGTCTCGTACGCGACGCCGAGGATGTGCGCCGCCATGCGGTCCTTGATGCTCCCGCTCAGGTTCAGGCTCTCGTACTTCGCGAAGACCCGCAGCGGCTCGCGATCGACCCGGAGCGAGATCTCGAGCAACGGCGTCCCGCCGACGAGCGGGAGGATCGAGTGGATCGGGTTCGACGCGCGCGGCGGATCGGTTTTGCCGGGAAGCATGGCGGCGGGGCGAGCAACCGTCGCGCCCGCCCTACCGCCGCCTTCACCGTGAATCTTCACGCGGCCCGCCGCCGATCCTTCACCGCATCCGGTAAGTCGGCCCCGCTCTCCCGCCGCTCGCGGAGGATCCGCCGCCGCAGCGCGGCCGCGCGATCAGACGTCGCGCACGTTCTCGAACGTCGGTCCGGCGATCACGTCGAGCCATGCGCCGACCATGTACCGCTGCGCGCGGGCGCGCGCGTTCTCGAGGTCGAGTCGCGCCTTGTCGAGCAGCTCACGCGCGCGCCGCTGCTCCTGATCGGTCTCGTCCCAGTTCGTGTTCGCGAGCGTGAGATCGCGAAGCTGCTTGCGGCTCTGCTCGATCGTGGACTCGAGCGACTTCATCCGGCTCGTCAGCAGCTCGAGGTCACGGTCGTTCTTGAACAGCTCGCGCTCCATGTCGGCGCGCCGACCCTGCTGTCGTTGCGCGTTCGCGACGTCGCGCTTCTTCGCGAGCATCATTCTCATGTCGTCAAGCGCCGCGCTCGCGTTCTTCACCTCCGGGCTGTCCGGCTTCATCCGCTTGGTCAGCTCCGCGAGGTCTGCTTCCGACTGCTGCACCCGCTGCGCGAGGGTGGTGAGCTCCTCGCTCTCGCGATCGTCCGATGCCGGAGCCGCCGTCTTCGGCTCCTTCGCGATCGCGGCGACCAGGTAGTCGTGGATCGCCTGGAGCTTCGCGAGGTTCAGGAGCGACTGCTGCTGCTCCTGCTGCGAGCTCGCGAGCCACGACTCGACCTGTCCACGCAGCACGCTGACGTCGCCGCCGTTCGGATCCTTGAGGAGCCCGGTGCGACGGCGGTCCGCGGCCTCGAACGCCTGGTTCGCGTCCGCGAATCGACGCTCCGCGGCGTCGAGTTCCTGCTTCATCTGCAACCGCTGGCCGGGCTGGATCGACTTCAGGTTCGCGAGCAACGCGTTCAACGCCGCTTGCACCCGATTCTCGTCCGCGCCGGAAGCGGACAGCGTGACGATCTCGCCCGTCGGTGCGTCCGCGGAGAGATACACACCGTCCTTCGCCGCGCCGCCCGACTCATCCATCGGGCGCAGGCCCGGCGCGACCGAGCCGAGGTAGGACGGGTTGTGGAGCAAGGTCGCGACCTCGTTCGCCGAGTAGCCCGGCTCGTTGCGCACTTGGATCGTGACGTGACCGACCGTCGTCGTGCTCGCGGGAGCCGCAGCGGGCGCGTTCGAAGCGATCGACACGGCGGCGAAGCAGGGGATGGACAACCATGCGAAGTTCATCGGACGTCTCCTCGAATCAGCGTTTCTGGAATCGGTGACGAGCGACCGCTCACCGCGCGAGCAGCGCGAGGCGAGCTCGCGCCGCGGCGGATGCCGGACTCTCGGGGTAATCGCGAACGATTTCGTGGTAGCCGCGCGCCGCGTCGCCGGGGTCGACGGCTTCGTGCGTGCGGGCGTTGATCAGTCGGAACAGCGCCGGGTCGCTGCCCGTCGCGGCGAACGCACGCTCCGACGCGTCGTCGAGAGCGACCGAATCCGCGGACGGCGACGCGCCGTTCGGCGCGACGTCCGACGGTTGCGGTTCCGCCTGCGACTCGGCGGGCGGCGCCGCGGGCGGCTCCGCGAGAACGACCGGCTCGAAACGATCGACGTCGGCGCGCAGGCGATCGATCCGCTCGCGCAGCTCGGACATCGCGAGTTCGTCCGCGGATTCGCGCTCGACCGCGCCGCGCGTCGTCGACTCGGAGGCGCCGCGGAACAACGACAGCGCGACGGCGACGATCGCGGCGGCCGCGGCGATCATCGCGGCGGCGCGACGCAGTCGGAGCGATCGCACCGGCGCGGCGCCGCGCTCGAACTCGGCGAGCAGTGCATCGCGCAGCGTCGCGCGCGCCCGCGGCGGGTCGGTTCGCGCGAACCGCGCGGCGAGGTCGTCGAGAGGATCGCGGCC
>CAZBOK010000588.1:0-2547 GCA_964493525.1 uncultured Phycisphaeraceae bacterium
GCCTGCGTGAAGATCCTCGTGTCGGCTCCGTTCCACGGACCTCGGTTCGAGGGAACGCAGCTCGTCGCGGCCGCGACGCGGATCGGGCTCGACGTCATCCCGTTCGAGCATCCGGCATCGCGCGACCCGACGATCGAGCTGCCCGAGCTCGTGCGCCGGGAGCGGCCCGGCCTCGTCCTGATCGTGGCGCCGTCGCGCGAGGACCCGGACACGTTCGACCTCGCGCGGGGCTTCGGCGCGGTGGTCGCGGCCTGGTTCCCGTCGCCGCCGGCCGGGTCGCCGGCGTGGAAGAAGGCGCGCATGCGCTGGATCGCGGCGGCGGCCGATCGCGTGTTCGCCACGACGGAGCGGACGGCGGACGGGCTTTCCGATCGACTCGGGCGGGCGGCGGCGGTCCTGCGGCCGGGGTTCGACGCCGCCACGATCGGGGCGGTCGGGAATACCGCGGTTTTGCCGTCGGGCGCGTCCGACGGCCCCGCCGTCGCGGTCCGCGGCGCGGATGACCCCCTGTTCCTCGACCGGGCGACCCGGCGCGAGGAGTTCCGCGGGCACGGCGACCGCGCGGCGTTCCGGGGACTGCCGTTCGGCGGTCGCCTCGACACTCCGAAAGAGTTCGGTGAATTGACCCGCGGACGCCGATACATTGCCGGCGGTCGAGTCGACGACCTGCCCACGATCTTCGACGATGCGGCGGCGGCGCGCGCATGCGGCGCGCGCGTCCTGGAAGTCGGAGTGCGAGGCAAGGTCGCGGACGCGATCGATCGATCGACGGGCGACGCGTGCGCGAGCGACGGCGGTTTCGCGGCGGCGCTCCGGTCGACCGTCGAGGCGGCGGTCGGGCGGTAGATCGAATGGCGCCGCGCGCGGCGGGAGTCGCGCGGGCTCCGGAGGAGGGCGGCGATGCGACAGGTCCGAGGTTCTTCGTGGAGCTGGGTGCTCGCGCTCGCGCTGTCGAGCTGCGTCTCGACCGGCGGGCCGATGCCGACGAACGCGGAGAACGACCGCAACGGCAGCTCCGTCCGCGACGAGGACTCGATGGACGAGATCAGCGCGCCGATCTCGCCGACTCCGCGCGAGAGCGACTGGAAGCCGCTGCCGCAGTCCGCGTTCCGCCCGGTCGTCGCGCCGACGCCGGCGCAGCCCGCGAAGCGGCGCTCGATCTCCGGGGCGATCGTCGTCGTCGACGCCGGTCACGGCGGGAAGGACCCCGGCTCGAACGGCGGCGGCGTGTCGTCGGTGTGGGAGAAGCAGATCACGCTCGGCATCGCCAAGGAGCTCGCGGCGCAACTGCGCAAGGATGGCGTCAAGGTCGTCATGACGCGCGAGAACGATTCGTTCATCGAGCTCGACGATCGCGCCGCGATCGCCGCGCGCAGCAAGTGCGACCTGTTCGTGTCCGTGCATGCCAACTCGCTCGCCGATCGCACGGCCACGGGCGTCGAGGTCTACACGTCGCGCACGCCGAGCGATTCGAGCCGGCGGCTGTCATCGGCGATCACGTCGTCGCTGCGCGAGAGCGGGATTCCCGTGCGCGGCCAGCGCACCGCGAACTACCGCGTGCTGGTCGGGCACTCGCGTCCCGGCGTGCTCGTCGAGTGCGGCTACCTGACGAACGCGGGCGAGGCGAAGCTCCTGAACACGCCGGCCTACCGGACGCGCGTCGCGCGCGCGATCGCGGACGGCGTCGAGGACGCGCTGGGAAGCTAGCTGACCGACCGCGATCCGGGCCGAATCGCGATCGGTCATTTAGGCCGTCACGCGTCGCGCGCGAGCAGCGCGACGACGGTCGCTTCGAGCAGGTCGTCCGGCCCCGCGCCTTCGCGGGTCTTTCCCTTCACGTTGACGCGATCGGGCGCGAGCCCGAACGCGCGCGCGAGCGCCGCGCGGATCGCGGCGCGGTGCGGCGCGATCTTCGGCTCGTCCGCGACGACGACGGCGTCGAGCGAGAGGATCTTGAAGCCGCGCGCCGCGACGCGTTCGCGCGCGACCGCCGCGAAGCGCGTGGAATCCGCGTTCGCGTTGGCGGGGTCGCGATCGGAGAAGAGCGTGCCGATGTCGTCGTCGCCGGCCGCGCCGAGCACCGCGTCGACCGCGGCGTGCAGGATCGCGTCGCCGTCGGAATGACCGAGGAGTCCCTTGTCGTGGGGGATGCGATGCCCGCCGAGGATCAGCGGGCGGCCCGCGACGAAGCGGTGCCGATCGATGCCGAGGCCGATGCGGAGGTCTGGGTTCATGTCGGACGGTCGCTCCCGCGGTCGGCATCGAAGCGCGGGAACAGCGCGGCCGCCAGCACGAGATCGGCGGGGCGCGTCACCTTGAAGTTGAGCGGGTCGCCGGGGACCGCGTGCACCGGATGTCCGAGCGCTTCGACGAGCGCCGCGTCGTCGGTCGCCGGCGCGCCGCGCGCGCGCTCGCCGAGCGCGCGGCGGAGGAGATCGGCGCGGAACGCCTGCGGGGTCTGTGCGCCGGTGAGCTCCGTGCGATCGACGGTCGCGACGATCTTGCCGTCGAGGACGCGCTTCACCGTGTCGGCGATCGCGACCACGG
>CAZBOK010000589.1:0-2537 GCA_964493525.1 uncultured Phycisphaeraceae bacterium
CGAGCGGGATGTAGAGGTAGTCGCGGAACCACGTCGACAGCGAGATGTGCCAGCGCCGCCAGAACTCGGTGACGCTCCGCGAGACGTACGGGTGCGCGAAGTTCTCCTTGAAGTCGAAGCCGAACATCTTGGCGAGGCCGATCGCCATGTCGGAGTAGCCGGAGAAGTCGAAGTAGATCTGCAGCGCGTAGCCGACGATGCCGAGCCACGTCAGCGCGGGGCTCAGGTGCGACGGATGCAGCGAGAAAATCTCGTCGACCGGCGCGGCGACGATGTTCGCGATCAGCATCTTCTTCGCGAGACCGACGGTGAATCGTTTCACACCGTACGCGAAGCCGTCGATCGTCACGAAGCGCTCGCGGATCTGGTCGGCGACGTCCTTGAAGCGCACGATCGGCCCCGCGATCAACTGCGGGAACAGCGCCTTGTACAGCGCGACGTCGATCGGGTTCTTCCGCGCCTGCGCCTCCCCGCGATACACGTCGATGACGTACGACATCGCCTGGAAGGTGAAGAACGACACGCCGATCGGCAGATGCACGTGTCCGATGTCGAGCGGCGCGAGATGCAGCCACCCGAGCAGCGTGTTCACGTTCTCCACGAGGAAGTTCGTGTACTTGAACCCGACCAGCATCAGCAGGTTCAGGACGACCGACCAACCGACGAGCGACTTCGCCGCCTTGCTCCCGCGCGGCGCCTTGCCGACGTACCAGCCGAGCACCTGATTCACGAGCACGTAGACCAGGACGAGGACGACGTAGCCGCCCTCGCCCCACGCATAGAAGAGGAGGCTCGCGAGCAGGAGCAGCGTGTTCTTGAGGAAGCGCGGCGCGAGCGTGTACGCGAGCAGCAGCGTCGGCAGGAACAGGAACAGGAAGACGGTCGAGCTGAAGACCATGTGCGGGGCGGGGAGTCAGACTCTCAGTCGAGGCTCGGTCCGAAGTACTCCACGACGTTGTCGCGCGATTCGAACAGCCGCACGCGCCACAGCTTTCCGGGCCGCACGCGTCGCTCGAGGCGCCGCCAGAAAACGATGGCCAGATTCTCGGCAGTCGGGTTGATGCCCTTGAGCCACGGCACGTCGATGTTCAGGTTCTTGTGGTCGCAGTCCTTCAGGATCACGCGCTCGAGGATTCGCTTCAGGTCGCGCAGGTTGATCACCATCCCGGTGTCCGGGTGCGGCGTGCCGATGACGGTGACCTCGAGCGCGTAGTTGTGGCCGTGGCCGTGCGGGTTCCAACACAGCCCGAAGATCGCGCGGTTCTTCGCGGGCGTGAAGCGCGGGTTGTGCAGGCGGTGGCTCGCGGCGAAGTCGACGCGCCGAGTGAGGTGCACCGCGCCGTCCCGCGCATCGATCGGTTGCCGTTTCACGTCTCGCGAGCTCCTCGGGGCGTGCTTGCGTTGACCATCGGGGACGCCGAACCTAGCATCCGCCGCCTCTTCATGCGCATCCCTCTCACTCCCCACGGAACCCGCGAGCTCCTCCTCTTCGGCGTTCCGCCGCTCCTGATCGCGCCGTGGCTCGCGACGCAGGTGCATTGGGCCGCATCGTTGCCGCTCGTCGCGATCGGCGTGTTCGTGTTCTCGTTCTTCCGCGACCCCGACCGCGCGGTCCCGCAGGGCGCCGGCGAGATGGCGTCGCCCGCCGACGGCAAGGTCGTGATGATCCTCGAGCGCGACGAGCCGAGCTACGTGAAAGAGAAGTCGCTCTGCGTCGGGATCTTCCTCTCGGTGTTCAACGTGCACGTGAACCGCGCGCCCGAGAGCGGGACCGTCGAGTTCGTGAAGTACACGCCCGGCAAGTTCCTCGACGCGCGCGACCCGCGCTGCGCAGCGGAGAACGAGTCGAACGCGATCGGCATCAAGACCGACGACGGCCGCCGCATCCTGGTGCGCCAGGTGTCCGGGCTCATCGCGCGGCGGATCATCTGCACCGTGAAGGAAGGCGACCACGTTGCGCGCGGGCAGCGCATCGGGATGATCAAGTTCGGCAGCTACACCGAGCTGTGGGTCGCCGCGAGCGCGGGGTACCAGCCCGCGGTGAAGCTCGAGCAGAGCGTGCGCGGCGCCGCAGACGTCGTCGTCCGTCGCTGAGCGGCGCGGTTCGTCGCCGATTTCCGGGCCCGTTCAAACGAACGCCGTCCGCGGGGTCGCATGCGGAGCGAGGCGGCCGTGCGACCACCAACCGCGACGAAGCTGCCACCCACGCGGCGCCGCCGTCAGCGCCGGGCACGCAATCGGTTCGAGATCGCGCCAGCCGGCGAACCAAGCGGCGGACGAATATGGATCGACGATGCCGCGGAAGCGGATGCCGTGGCGACGCGCGTTGTTCAGCACGTACCGCAGCGTGTTCCGCACATCGAGCGTCGAGCCGAGCAAGCGCGAATGGAAGCGGTCCTCGAACACGCGCCCGCGACGGTTCAGTGCCGAATTCAAGTGCCGCGCGATGCGGACGAGCAGACCTTGCATCCCGCGGGACAACGCGCGCGAACTCTCCGCCTCGACGACGAAGTGCAGATGATTCGACATCACACTGA
>CAZBOK010000590.1:0-2535 GCA_964493525.1 uncultured Phycisphaeraceae bacterium
CCGGTTCCGCCCGCTGCGCGATTGGAGAGTCGGCGACGACGGCGTCACGGGCGAGACGTCGACGGCGCCGGGCGACGATCCGTTCGGCTTCGTCGCCACACCGGCGATCGCGGCGCGGCTCCAACGCGACGGCGGCTGGCTCGAAGCTTGGCACGACGACCGCGAATGGCTGGAGGCGACCGCGGACGCCGAATACCCGGACGCGGTCGTGACGCTCGCGCATGCGTTGCTGAACGACCCCGACGATCCGCGCTTCGACGCAAACGAGCGCTTCGACGCCTGGGTAATCGCCTCGCGCGGCTGGAGCTTCGCGTCGGGGCACGTCCATCCGATGACGAACCACGGCGCGCTGCAGAAGGAAGGCGTCCGCGTGCCGTTCATCGTCGCGGGCCCGAACATCGCGCACGGCGCGCGGGTGTCGCGGCCGACGCGGTTGATCGACGTGCTGCCGACCGTGCTCGACCTCGCCGGCATCGCGCACCTGCCCGCGGAACACGACGGGCGCGCGGTCACCGAGATCTGGGCGGAGCCGAGCGGCGACCGCGCCGCGACGCCGATGGCGATGAAGTTCGATCACGGACTCGCCGTGCCGCCGGACGACACGCACGTCCCGCAGGAGGCGCTGATCCACGACTCCTCGGAGTGGTACGACCTCCACAACCTCGCCGCGAACCTGAGCAGCGTGCTGTACCAGGAGATCGTGAACACCGTCGACGGCCCCGTCGACGCCGTCGTCCCCGGGCGCTCGGCGCATCCGCTCGGCAGCACGCTCGATTTCATGTCGGATTCGTGGGACGAGCTGCCGGACTCGAAGTTTGCGACGCGCCCGGCGGAGCTCGTCGAAGCGCTGCGCTTGCGGCACATCACGATCGGCGAGTTCGTGAACCCGATCCAGAGCTTGCAGAACGTCGACCGCGCCGTCGGCGTCATCCACTGGTGTCAAGCCGTGGTGCAGGATCCGTTCCGGCCGCTCGGCACGACGCAGGTGATCGTCTTCTATCCGTTCAACAAGGCGATCGACGGCGCCTGCTGGGTGATCCTCGCCGCGCGCGACGTGCTCGAGCGGACGATGATCCGCGTCGTCGACGGATCCATCGAAGGCGTCGAGGGCGGGATGCGATTCACGGCCGCGGCGTTCGGCGGGAACCGACCCGACCCGCCGCCGCGCGTGCGGACCGCGGCGACGACGCACGCCGCCCGGCGCTGAACTCGACCGGCGCACGGTCTCGGTTGACCGACCCATTCCCCGTCGCTCTGATTCGCGCGACGTTCGGGAGATTCGGATGGGGGTCCGAGACGATCTGATCGCGGGGGTGCGTGCCGAAGCGCGCCGATCGTTCGTCCTGCGCGCGCTGCTGGCGGTGTGGGTCCCGCTCGGCGGCGTCGCGATCGCGGTCGACTGCGAGATGCGCGCGGTCGTGGCCGGCCTGATCCGTCGGCAGGCCACGCTCGATCAGGCGGGCGTCGCCGATCATCACATCGAGATGCTGTCGATGTTCACGATGTGGGTGTTGATCGTCACCATCGTGAGCTGGCTCGCGTGGCAGTCGCGCGCGCAGGCGAACCTGCGCCTTGTCGGCTGCGCGCACACGAAGTTCGGCCCGCTGCAGGCCGCCGCCGCCTGGTTCGTCCCGATCTGGCAGCTCGTCGCGCCGTCGCGGGCGATGCGCGAGCTGTGGATCCGCAGCAACATGAAGAACGCGACCCGCGCGATCGACGAGGACGGGGAACCGATCCCCGTACTCGTCTGGTGGATCGTGCTGTTGATGTCGCGCCTCGGCGATGTGATCGGTCGCGCGATCATCGGACGGCAACCGACGCTCGCGTCGCTGCATCGCGGCGCGATCACCTCCCTGGTGACGCACTGCCTGGTCACGATCGCCGCCGTCGCCGCGATCGTCGTCGTCACGCGCATCCACCGAATGCAGGCGGCGCTGACCGCCGCGGATGCAGCGCCCGCGATCCTCGAGGACGAAGCGGCCGACCCCGAGCCGGCGCCCGAACAGAGCTGACGTCGAAAAACCGTGTCGGTCGCGCCGGCTCGCTCGCGTCCGTGAGTGCCGGAGGTTTCGATGCGCTCGATCGCCGTCGCGTTGCTCTTGTCCATCACGCCCGCCGCCTCGGGCGCGGTCATCATCGTCAAGAAAGGCGGCGCGATCGACACGATCCAGGCGGGCGTCGATGCCGCGAACGCGGGCGACACCGTGAAGGTGAAGAAGGGCGTGTACCAGGAGAACGTCACGATCGGCAGCGCGAAGACCGGCATCACGCTGATCGGACTCGGCAAGGTGGTCATCGAGGCGCGGCCGGTCGGCGGCGGCGACGGAGGCCCGGGCATCGTGGTGCAGGCCGCGGGCGCGACGATCCAGGACGTGACGGTTCGCAACGTGAAGTCGAACTTCCCGGACGGCGTCGGCATCGACGCGACGGGAAGCGACGTGCGCGTCGAGCGGTGCACCGCGATCTCCTGCGCCGACGCCGGGTTCCGCGTCACGGGCGCGAGCGGCGCGCGCTTCGTCGGGTGTCGCGTGCTCG
>CAZBOK010000591.1:0-2526 GCA_964493525.1 uncultured Phycisphaeraceae bacterium
GCTGATCGTGAAGCATTTCCGGGCGACGAACGCGGTCGATCGCGCGGGCGCGAGCCGGCGCGCCGAGAGCGAGTTCGAGACCGCCAAGGCGCTGCGAGCGCGCGGGTTCCCGGCGCCCGAGCCGATCGCGGTCGGCCCGCTCCCGGACGGGGGCGGGACGGCGTATGCCGCGCGCGCGGTGGAAGACGCGGTCCCGCTCGGCGGTTTTCTCGAGGCGCAGTTCAAACCGGGCGACGGGCGCGCCGACGACAAACGCGAGCCGCTCGCGCGCGCGGTCGACCTGCTCGGACGGATGCACTCGGCGACGTTCGACCACCGCGACTACCACGGCGGCAACCTGCTCGTGTCGCGCGGCGAGCTGGTGGTGATCGACCTGCATCGCGTCGTGCGCGGCCGGCCGATCCCGAACCACCGCCGCGTGGCGTCGCTCGCCGACCTGCTGCACACGCTGCGGTTCGCGATCGACGCGGAGGACGTCGAGTACGCGGTGCGCCGCTACCTCGGCAGCGCGGGCTTCGACGTCGCGATCACCCCCAAGTGGACCGAGCGCGTGCGCCGTGCGATCGCGCGGCGCGAGGCGGCGCGCGTGAAGAGCCGGACGCGGCGGTGTGTCGAGGAGAGCTCGCGCTTCACGCGCGTGCGCGCCGGCGGCGTGCGCGGGTGGCGGCGGCGCGAATGCACCGAAGCCGACGTGTTCGCGGCCGTCGCGGCCGCACGCGCCGCGTTCGCGAGCGGCGGCGTCGCGGTGCGGTCGCTCGCGCGCCGATCGTCGGTCGCGTTGGCGGAAGCGGGCGGCCGCCACGTCGCGGTCAAGCTCTACGAGCGCGACGGCAAGCGCCGGTCGCTTCGCGGCAAGCTGACGCGCGGGCGCGCCGGCAGGGCGTACGTCGCGGCGCACGGTCTCGAAGTGCGCGGCGTCCCGGTGCCGAAGGTCGTCGCGTGGCTCCGTGCTCCCGATCGTGCGTTCCTCGTGGTCGACGCGGTCGCCGACGCCATGCCGCTCTCCGCGGCGTCGTTCCGGATCGCGCCCGGCGGCGACCTCGCGGCGCGCGCGGACGAGGTCGCGGCCGCGGTCGGCGTGCTGCTCGAGACGCTCGCGGCCTCCGGCGCGCGCGTGAACGATCTCTCGCCGAAGAACGTGCTGCTCGCGGTCGGCACGACGGTCGGCGCCAACCTCTGCGACTTCGACGGCGTCCGACTCGGCCGACCGGCGACGCGCGACGAGTGGATCGACGCGCTCGCGCAATTGAACGATCTCGCGCCGGGCGTCCCGGTGCGCGCGCGGCTCGCGGTGCTGCGGCGCGTGAAGCGCGCGGTGCCGGAGCTGCGCGGCGTCCGCGTCGCGCGCTCGATCGAGAAGAAGACGGCGAAGCGTCGGGCGAAGCGGCTCGATCCTTCCGCGACGCACGCGTCGGGGACCGCGGGGCGCCGGTGAAGATCCTGGTCGCGTTCAGCAACTGGAAGTGGACCGGTCCGGCGGAGCCCGCGGTGAACCTTGCGGCGGCGCTGCGGGATCGCGGCCATTCCGTCGATTTCGCGGTCGGGAGCTGTCCGTTCCCCGACCTCGAGAACCGAGTTCGCGACGAAGCGCGGGTGCGCGGCCTCGGAATCGTCGATGGGCTGACGCTCCGCAAGCACTTCGCGCCGGCGAGCGCGATGCGCGACCTGCGGCTGCTCACCGCGCGGATCGGCGCGGAGCGATACGACGTCGTGCACGTCCACCTGCTGAACGATCATCTGCTCGCGGGCGCGGCGGCGCGGCGGGCGGCGCACCGCCCGCTGGTGGCGCGCTCGGTCTACGGCGGGCGCGATCTGGCGCGGCCGATCCGCACGAGAATCGCGTTCTCGCGATTGACCGACTGCGTGATCGCGACGTCGCACGCCGCGGCGGACGTCGTGCGCGCGAAGACGCGGACGCCGAGCGACCGGCTGTTCGTCGTCCCGGGTGCGGCGGACGTCGCGCGCTTCTCGCCCGAGCGACTGCTCCCGCTGCGGCGCGCGGCGCGCCAGGACCTCGGCCTCGCGGACGGTGACGTCGCGTGCGGAATCGTCGCGCGCATCCAGAGGCACCGGCGGTTCGAGCTCCTGTTCGACGCGTTCGCGCGCGCGGTGCGCGAGGAGCCGTCGCTGAAGCTCGTGCTGATCGGCCGCGGCACGCACGCCGACGAGCTCGCACGGCGGCCGGTGGAGGCGCTCGGCCTCGGACGATCGGTCGTGTTCGCGGGGTATCGCGCCGGCGCCGGCTACGACGCGCTGCTCGCGGCCCTAGACCTCGGGATCTTCCTGGTGCCGGGCAGCGACGGCTCGTGCCGCGCGGCGCGCGAGTTGGCGGCGGCGTCGTTGCCGCTCGTCGTGACGCGGCGCGCGCCATTGCCGGAGATCGTCGCCGACGGCGCGAGCGGATTCGTGCTCGACGAAGATCCCGCCGCGTTCGCGGCCGCGTTCGTCGCTCTCGCGCGCGATGCCGGCCGCCGCTCCGCGTTCGCACGCGCCGCTCGCGAGCGCGCGACGACGACGTTCGCGTTG
>CAZBOK010000592.1:0-2517 GCA_964493525.1 uncultured Phycisphaeraceae bacterium
CGCGCCCGGGCCGCGCGTCGCGCTGGTGCAGGCGAACATCGCGCAGCAGTTGAAGCACGCGGAGAAGAAGACCGAAGAGATCGTCGGCATCCAGCTCGCCGCGACGCGCGCCGCGTGCGCGGCCGCGAAGACCGAGCCGTTCGACGTCCTGTGCTGGGCGGAGACGATGTTCCCGTTCCCGATCGAGGACGAAGCGGGCGACGAGCACGACGTGTGGTTCCGCGACTCGAACTACGGTCCGCGCTCCGCGCGCCGCGTCGAGACCGAGCTGATCGCGGGGAGCATCGTGCAGGATCTGCTGAAGCCGATCGGCGCATCGCTGCTGCTCGGCGTGCCGACGATGCGCGGCGCGACTCCGCAGGCGATCGACGTGCGCAACTCCGTCGTCGCGTTCGACGCCGAGGGCCGTCGCGTCGGCCGCTACTCGAAGGTGCTCCTCGTGCCGGGCGGCGAGTTCATCCCGCTGCGCTCCGCGCTCCCCGACTTCGTGTTCCGCTGGATCGAGTCGTTCGCCGGCTTCATCCCGGCGCTCACGCCGGGCGACGGGCCGACGTTGATCGAGCTGCGCACGCGCGCGGGCCGGCGGTTCACGATCGCGCCGACCATCTGCTACGAGAACGCATACCCCGTCTTCACCGCGCAGTGTGCGGCGCTCGCGCCCGACTTCCTGATCAACTTCTCGAACGAGGGCTGGTTCGGGGCGAGCGCGGAGTTCGATCAGATGGATGCGATGACGCGGCTGCGCGCCGTCGAGAACCGGCGGACGATCGTGCGCTGCACCAACACCGGGATCTCCGCCGTCTACGACCCGCTCGGCCGGCGCACCGCCGCGCTGGTCGACTCCGCGGGCCGCGATCGCGCGATCGCGGGCCATCTGATCGCGGAGGCGCCGCTTTGCGTCGCGCACGCTCCGTTCACGGCGAACGCCGGACGCATCCGCGCCGCCGGCTGGATGCTGATGTTCGCGGCGCTCCTGGTGCGGGTGTTCTTCCGCCCTCGGAGCGGCCCGGGTTACCGGCCGGAAGTCGACCGATAACTGGGGCACGGCAAGACGTTTGAGGCTCGACGGTTTTTGTTTGACCGACTGATGCTCGATCCTAGAATCCCCGCCGCTTCCGGCGTCGGAAGTGAAGATCGAACGCGATCCTCATCCGCCGCGTGCGACGATCGCCTGTCGAACACTGACGAACCTGGACCCCGCTCCCCGTCCCCTTCGGCTGACCGCTCTCTGGCACCGATGGCGACAACGACGTCAAGAGGAACTTGAATGAGCCCGATCGGCAAGATCTTCGTCGTCCTCAACTTCGTGTTCTCCCTCGTCGTTCTCGGCGTGGTGGGCGCGATCCTCGCGAAGAGCGACGAATTCAAGAAGAAGTACACCGACGAAGCGGCCGCGCACTCCGCGACGAAGAAGTCGAGCCAGGAAGAGCTCGATAAGCGCGACGCCGAGATCAAGATGGTGAAGGAAGACAACGTGAAGCTGAACACGGAGAAGGGCAACCTCACCGTGTCGCTGAACACCGCGAGCAACGACCTCAAGTCGGCCAAGGTCGACAACGAGCAGTTGCGCGCGACCGTCGAGAAGATGCAGGCCGACTACGGCAGCTTCACCTCGACCCTCGCCGAGCTGAAGAACAACAACGCGCAGCTCGTCAGCAAGAACGAGGAGCTGATCAACAAGTCGAACTCCGCGTCGGATGCGCAGCGCGCCGCGCAGGAGGACAAGGCCCGCGCCGACGCCCAGGTGAAGACCTTGATGGACACGGTCGCGCAGCTCAAGGCGCAGATCGAAGAGCTGGAGGGTGCGAAGAGCGACCTCTCCGCGCAGCTCGAAGCCGCCGTCCAGGCCGGGTTCGATGTCGCGAAGGTCGCGGCCGCCCCGCAGATCGACGGCGTCGTCCAGTCGGTCAACTCGGAGCTCGGCCTGGTCGTCCTCTCGGTCGGCGCGGATGACGGCGTGAAGCGCGGCACCAAGTTCGAGGTGTTCGCGAACAGCCAGTACAAGGGCCAGGTGGTGGTCGACGACGTCTACCCGGACAACAGCGCGGCGCGCATCGTGCGCCAGGTGTCCGGCTCGCCGATCGCGGCCAACGACAAGGCGACGACGCGGCTGTGATGCGCGACGCTCACGAAACGGAGACCTGACATGGCCGCAGCGCGCAAGAAGGACGAAGCCGAAGCCGTCGAAGTCACCGAGGTGACGGAGGTCGTCGAGACCTCGTCGGGCCCCGGGATGGAGGTGGCGCTGATCGTGTTCACGACGCTTGCGCTCGTGGTTGCGATCATCGTGGGGTTCACGGAGCTCGGGCACCATTACGGTGCCGGCCCGATGAAGCAATGAACGCCTGACGTGACGATGCGCCGCGATCGTCGGAGCCGCTCCGCGATCGACGCGCGCTCGGAACGACACACGGGCGGACGTCGGCCGCGATCGCGCGGGGCGTCCGCCCGCTGGTTTTGCGTCCGCGCATTCACTGGAATCCGCGAGCGAACCGCTATGGTGCTCTCTCCCGTGGG
>CAZBOK010000593.1:0-2517 GCA_964493525.1 uncultured Phycisphaeraceae bacterium
ATCCACGCGAGCACCGCGAGAAACGCGAACGCGACCGCGGCGACCGCCGTCGCGAGCCCGTCCGCGACGTCGATGAAGTTGAACGCGTTCGCGACGCCGACGACCCACGTGACGACGATCACCGCGACGCCGAGACCGTCGCGCTCCGCGACGCCGTCGATCGCGACCAGCGCGATCGCGGCGGCGAACTGGACCACGAGCTTCGGCACCGGCTCGAGGTCGCGCACGTCGTCGACGAGACCGAGCACGAGCAGGATCAGAGCGCCGACCGCGAGCCCGAGCATCACGCTCTGCGCCGGCGCGAGCGCGAGGATCGCCGCGCCTGCGACGGCGCAGATCACGACGCCTCCCGCGCGCGGCACCGCTCGCGGCTGCGTCTTCAACCGTCCGTCCGGCGCGTCGACGATTCCCAGCCGCTCGGCCATGCGGCGCGCCCACGGCGTCAGGACGAACGTCGCGACGAGTGCGCCGATGCCGGCGCCGAGAATCGCTTGCGCGACGCTCATCGCCAGCTCCGCGCCGCGCGCCACGCGGCCGCGATGCGCGCGCCGATCGTCGCGGCCGCGAAGTCGCGCTCGACGGTCGCGCGGCCGGCTGCCGCGAGCCGCTCCGCGAGCGCGCGATCCTTCGCCAGCTCGCGCAGCCGGTCGTGCCACTCGTCCTCGGAGCGCGCCAGGAGCCCGTTCTCACGATCGCGCACGATCTCCGCATTCACTCCCACCGGCGCGGCGACGACCGGAACGCTCGCGGCGAAATACTGCAGCACCTTCAACCCGCACTTGCCGCGCGACCACTCGTCGTCCGGAAGCGGCATGACACCGGCGTCGAGCCGTGCGAGCTCGCGGGTCTCCGTCGCTTCGTTCCACTCGATCGGTTCGACGGTGACTCCCGGAAGATCGGGTCGCCCGGCCGAGATCACGCGCACCACGAGCGGGATCTCGCGCGCGAGCCGGGCAAGCGGCGCGGCGATCGACTCGAGCGCGGGGAAATTGATCGGCAGTCCGATCCACCCGACGACGAACGGACGCGCGGCGCGCGGCGCGTCGACCCTCGGTTCGCGAGCGGGGTACCGCGAGACGTCGACCGAAGTGGGGATCACGTCGACCCGTTCGTTGCATCGCCGCGCGAACGCCGCGAGGAACTCGTTGCCGACGACGACGCGGTCGGCTGCGCGCGCGAGCGCCGCGAGCTTCCGGCGATGCATCGGCGTCAGCCAGATCGCGTCGTCGAATTCGAGCACGAAGCGGCCGCGGCGCAGGAGCGCGAGCTCGATCCACGCCGGCAGGTACGGGAACAGCTGGTGCTCCACGATCACGCGGTCCGCCGCTCCGATCGTCGCGCGCTGGACGAGGCGCGCGGCCAGTCGGATCGGCGCGTAAGCGCACGCGAGCAGCACGCGGAGCGCGCGCGACCGCACGCGACGGATGCGGAACCAGGTCGGCCCGAACAACGGTCGCACGTCGAGCTCGACGCCCTCCGCCGCGAGTCGCGCGCGATGTTGCGTGAAGCGGTACCGCGTCGAGGGTCCGATCTCGGTGGTGCGGGCGAACACGACGACGCGAAGGCTCCCGTTTCCGTTCACCGGGTTCTTGCGGTCCCGATCGCGCAGTCGTGTTCCGCTTCGTCGTACACGCGGGAGATCCGCGCGGCGTAGGCGTCCCACGACCAGTCGCTGCCGTTTCGATGGATCATCGCCGCCGCGGCCGCCGCCGCGTCGCGCCACGCATCGTTCCCGGAGACGAACTCGGCGATGCCGCGGGCGATCCCTTCGGCGGTCGGCGGGCACGGGCGCAGGCGCGGAGCGAGCGCGCCGAGAGCTTCCGGGTTCGCGCCGACGTCGGTCGCGAGAACCGGCGTGCCGCACGCGAGCGCTTCCAGCGTGACGAGCCCGAACCCTTCGAGGGCGCGCGACGGCAGCACGCAGAGATCTGCCGCGGCGAGCAGTCGCGGCAAGTCGGCGTCGTCGACCGCGCCGAGGAACGCGACGCGCGCCGCGCCGCCGCCATCTGCCGCGCGCCGCTCGAGGGCACCGCGCTCCGGGCCGTCCCCGGCGATCACGAGGTGCAGCTTGCCGCGATCGCGCGACGCGAGCGAGCCGTGCGCGACGGCGTCGATCAGGAGGTCGACTCCCGTGCGCGGCACGAGCCGTCGCACCGCGAGCAGGACGATCGCGTCGGGCGGGAACGTGAATCGGCGGCGTGCGGCGTCGCGATCCGGTGCGGCGAGCGGGACGAAGCGATCGACGTCGACGCCGGGAGCGACGACGCGCAGCTCGTGTGGCGGCACTCCGGCGCACGTCCTCGCGAGGTCGGCCGCGAACCGCGAGAGCACCACGACCCGCGCCGCGCCGCGCACCGACGATCGATCGAGCCGCCGCGCGCCGGCAGCGCGTAGCCGGTCGGCGAGCCCGCTCCGCCGGCCGCGTTCGCCGGACCACGGCGCGTGGAAGGTGGCGAGGTGCAGCGCGGCGGGGTGCGCGAGGCCGGCCGCGGCGGTCGCCGGCTGATGCACGTGGAC
>CAZBOK010000594.1:0-2507 GCA_964493525.1 uncultured Phycisphaeraceae bacterium
GCCCGGGCGAATCTGCCGCGCGGGCGAGCGGAGAGCGCGACGCGCGCGAGCTGCCGGCGCTTCCCGCCGCGGCAGAGACGTCCGGCGCCGGCGCGGCGCAGCGCACCGATCAGCCGGCCGACTCGACGACGATCGACATGACGGGCGCGCGCGCGGTCGTCGGCTCCGTCGCGTTCGCAACCGGCGGCCCCGCGATCCACGCCTGGATCGCCGCGGCGCCCGACGACGGAGCGCCGATCAAGGGGCGCGAGCTGTACTCCGAGAGCGGCGCCGATGGTCGCTACTCCATCCGCGTGCCGCCGGGCCGCTTCACGATCTCCGCGCGCCACGCCGGCACCGGCACCGCGCGTGCGCCGCTCGACGTCCCGCGCGGCGACGGCGAAGTGCGCGGGCCGACCCTCGTGCTCGACGAGGGCGGCGTGATCGCGGGCCGCGTGTTCGAGAACGACGGCACTCCGCTCCCGGGCTTCATCGTGCGCGCCGCCGCGGCGGGCGGGATGACGCGCTTCGCGACCGACCACGGCACGCCGATCCTGCTCGGCGGCGACGAAGCCGTCACCGACGCCGACGGCGCGTTCCGTCTGAAGGGGCTCGAGCGCGAGGCGAAGCACGCGGTGTCCGTCGAGCTCCTGCCGCGCACCGACGTGCGCTGCGAGCCCGAGCGGTTCGCCGACGTCGTCCCTGCGACCGGCGCGGCCAAGTCGCTGGTGTTCACGGTCCGCGCCAAGCGCGCGATCGAAGGCGTCGTCATCGCGGCCGACACGCGCGAGCCGATCCCGACGTTCCGCATCGATGGGCGCCTGCAGCGCGATCCGCGCGGACACTTCGAGGTCGCGGTCGATCGCGCCGTCGCGCCGACGTTCGAGGCGCTCGGTTTCGTCACGCAGGAGCGCGACGACCTGCGCATCAAGGACGGCGAGCGGCGCTACGGGCTCACGATCGCGATGGAGCGCAGCGCCGAGACGGGGACGCTCGTCGTGCATGCGGTCGACGATCGCGGCGGTCCCGTCACGAAATTCGACGTGCTGCTGAACCGCGTCGGCGCGGACTGGGACGTTCCCGTCGAGGCCGCGGACGGCACGGCGATCCTCTCCGGCGTCGACGCCGGGGACTGGCGCGGGGCCGTGCGGTCGTCGGTGCATCGCGGCGCGACCTTCACGACGACGATCGCGGCGGGCGGTCGCGGCACGGTCGAAGTCACGCTCGCGCGCGGTTCACCGGTCGATCTCGAGGTGAAGGACGCGGACGGCGCGCCGTGGAGCGGGGACGTCGCGATCGCCGCCGCGGACGGCTCGGGGCCGGAATGGCGGTTCCTCCCGACCGGGAAGAGCCCCTCGATGTCGTGGGTCCGCGAGGTCGACGTGCAGGAGGCGAAGCCGCCCGAGCGCTGCTCGCTCGAATCCGCGAGCGGGACGATCGAGGGACTCGCGGCCGGCCGCTACGAGCTCGTGATCTTCGCGCGCGACGAGGACCGTCGCGTGCAGTTCGAGGTGTTCGCGGAGACGCGCGCTTCGGTGCGCGTGAAGCTGTAGACGTCGCGCGCGGGACGCGCGCGGCCGTCGATCAGCCGCCCTGCTTCTCGCCGTCCTTCTTCGCGTCCTTCTTGCCCGCCTCTTCCTTGGAGAAGTCGACGCCCGCGGCCTTCGCATACTTCTCGGGGTCCGCCTTGAACTTGTCGGCGCAGTCGGCGCAGCAGAGGTTGACGAGGACGTTCCTGTAGACGACGAACGTGTCGCCGTCGGCGTCGTCCTCGCCGGAGACCGGGCACTTCGCGTTTTCGGCGAGCTTCAGGTCAGGGTGCAGCGCGAGCTCGAGGTTCTTGTTCGGCGCCTTCAGGAACTCCGACTTGCAGTCGGCGCAGCAGAACCGGACGCGGTGGCCCTGCCAGTCGGTCGTGACGGAGTCCTTCGCCTTCTTGTGGCCGATCGGGCAGGTCGCATTCGCGATGTCGACGACCTTGTCGGCGGGGTATGCGGTCGCCTTGAACTTGTCGAAGTCGGCCTCGACGGCCTTCTCGCACTTCCCGCAGCAGGTGTAGATGCGCTCGCCGTCCTTCTCGGCATACTTGTCGTGCGCTGCCGGCTTGTTGCTCACCGGGCAGACGGCGTTGCCGAAGAACGGCACCGCGACCTCGGCGGCCGCCGGAGCGGCGGGCTTCTTCGCGTCGTCGCCGCTCGGCGCGGCGGCGAGGAAGGCGAGACCGACGAGAGGAACCAGGGCGAGGAGCGTGCGCGAGTTCATGGGGGTGCCTTTCATCCGGACGATCTTCCGCCGGTGGCCGGTGTGCGAAGGGCACCGTTCTAAACCGACGATGGGGCGCGATGCAAGGAACGCGCGACGGGCGGGCCTGCGATCGATCTGGCCGAGGTTCTTCGTTTCGGCGATCGCCGCCGTCGGCTGCACCGTCGAGCCGGCCCTCACCGTGCAGATGGCGGCTCCCGCCGCCGCGACGCCGGAGCGCACCGCGATCCGCGGACTCGAGACCGGACGGCGCGTCGATCTCGACC
>CAZBOK010000595.1:0-2487 GCA_964493525.1 uncultured Phycisphaeraceae bacterium
GTTGCGGTGTTCGCCGGGTTGCCGTCGGCGCCGCGATCGCGCGCGGTGTCGTCCGCCGGTGCGGTGAGCGGCGTCGCGTCGGATGCCGGCCGTTCCGCGCCGCGCTCGCCGCCGCCGACGGCAACGGTGCCCGAGTCGCCGCCGCGGAAGCGCAGGACCACGACGATCGCCGCGACGACGAGGACGAGAAGGAAGGCGAGGACGCCGCGGCGCATGGTCGGATGATAGACGGGGCGGTCGCGTTCGATCCGCGCGGATCAGTCGCGCCGATACCCGGGCGTCTTCATCAGGAAGCGCACCCACGCGTCGCGTGCGGCGCGCTGCTCGGCTTCGTCGCGCGCGCGCGAGAAGCCGAAGTCCTGGCCGGTCAGCGTCACGAGGCACTCGTCCGCGAGCCGCCGCGCCGCGGCGTTGTCGAGGTAGAGCCCTTTCACGAGCTGCGGAACCGCGGCGTCCTTCACCTCGAGGATGCGGTTGCGCACGCGCGCGACGTCGGCCTCCGCGGCCTGCGGATCGAGGTTCCTCAGCAGCACGAGGATCTCGTCCGACTCCTCGGTGTGCACCGCGGAGGCGCGCTTCAGGAACAGCAGCGCGAAGCAGGTGTCGACCGCGTCGCCCGACACGGAGCTGCCCTCGAACCCGGCTCCGGCGCCGAACGCTCCCGACGCGTTCTGCGTCTCGACCAGCCAGCGCGCGCCTTCCGCATACCAGTCGTGGCTCCCGAAGCGTGCGACGTGGCCGTAGTGGCCGAGCCGCTCGATCGCGTACGCCGCGTAGAACGGCCACCCGGAATCGGTCGCGGGAAAGCGGACGTGGCTCTCCATCCAGTCGTTGCCGACCTCGAGCGCGTGGTCGATGCGGCGGCGCAGCTCGGCGTGGCGCTTGGTATCGAGGAGGTCGGCGCACATCGCGAGCGTGCCGAGCGCGCCGGCCGTCATCGACGTGTACGACTTCTCGCGGATGCCCGGGCCGTAGCCGACTCCGCCGGCCTGGTCCTGGCGACGCAGCAAATGGTCGGCGACGCGCGCGAACACGCGGTCGTCGACCTGGAAGCCGAAGTCGACGGCGGAGCGCAGCGCGAGCACCGCGTACTGCGTGTTGGAGTTGTCCCACCAACCTCTCGGCGCGGGCCAGTGGCCGCCCGGGATCCGATCGTTCCCTTTCGCGCCGTCGCCTTTCGGCGCGACGCTCTGCCCTTCCGGCAGCTCGTAACCCCACGCGCCTTTCGCGGCGGTCTCGCCGGTGCCGATCTGCCCGCCTTCGAGCCGCGCGATCAGGAGCACGATCGCCGCCTTGTACTTCGACGGGTCCGCCTTCAGGAGCGTCAGCAGCGCGATCGAAAGCGTGTAGGTCTGGTCGACGAGGTAGGGCGCGCGCGCGGCGCGCTCGATCAGCTCCGCGACCTCCGGCCGTTCCTTCGACACCCCGCAGGTGAGCAGGGTGTACGCGACCAGCACGTCGGCTCCGAGCGGGTAGCTGCGCCGCGACGGCTCGCCGGCGAGCGCGACATCGGAGTGCACGAGGTAATCGATGCCGTGGTCGATCGCCTGGTTGATGCGCTTCTGCAGCGGCGCATCGACGACTTGCGCCGCGAGCGGCGGCGCGGAGAGCGTCGGCACTGCGAACAGGAGCGCGAGAACTGCGCGGGCGCTTCGCATCATCGGTACCGCGGAAGGGTATCCGACCGCGCCCGTGCAGTAACGATCACGACCGCTGCAGCAGGTCGCGGTAGACGCGCAGCGTGCCTTCGACCATCGAATCGACCGTGAACCGCTCGAGCACGCGCGCGCGCGCGGCCGCGCCGAGGCGCGCCGCGCGCTCGCGGTCGGCCAGCATCGCGAGGACGGCGCCCGCCAGGAGGTCCGGTCGCGCCGGCTCGACCAGCGTGCCGGTGACTTCGTGCTCGACCGCCTCCGGGAGGCCGCCGACGTTCGACGCGACGACCGGCCGCGCCATCGCGAGGGCGTCGAGCACCGACGTGTTCAGTCCTTCCATCAGCGACGGCGCGGCGACGACGTCGAACCGCGCGAGGAACGACGGCACGTCCGCGCGAAACCCGGTGAGCGTGATCGCCGCGCCCCCGGCCGTTCGCGCGGCGCGGGCGCGCAGCGCGTGCTGCAGCTCCCCGCCGCCGACGATGAACACGCGCAGGTCCGGGTGGCGCTCGCGCAGCTCCGGCACCGCGTCGATCAGCGTCTCGAATCCCTTGTGCCACGCGCAGTGGCCGACCGCTCCGACGACGGGCGTGTCGGGAGCGAGGCCGAACTCGCGCTCGATGGCGCCGCGATCCGCGCCGTCGAGCCGCGCGGGATCGATCCCGCTCGGCACGATCGCGATGCGCTCGGGCCGCACTCCCGCTTCGACGAGCACGCCGCGCACTGCGGCGGAGATCGCCACGAAGCGAGTGACTCCGTGGCCGTACTTGAACGCCGAGAAGATCCCGCGCGGCGCGAAGTCGACGCGCCGCGACACGACGCACGGGATGCC
>CAZBOK010000596.1:0-2463 GCA_964493525.1 uncultured Phycisphaeraceae bacterium
GGCGCGGTGTGGTTGTTCCCCTGGGTCGGTCTGATCGGGACGACGCTCGTCTTCGTCGTGCTCCGCGGCCCGAGCGGCGAGGCGTGGGAGAACCCCGCGAACCCGGTCTGGATGTTCCGTGAGATCGACGCTTCCGGACGGCCCACGGGAATCCTGGAGTGGACGCTGCTCGTCGTCGCCGCGTTCGTCGCGCTCGCCGCGAATGCGTGGCGCATGGCGAAGGGGCTGATCGAGGTCCGCCGCGCGATGCGCGAGCGCGACCGCCGCGAAGGGAGCGCGCTCCATGCCGCGACCCAGCCCTGAAGCGCACACGCTCGCCGAGCGTTACCGGCTCGCGCTGCTCGAGACGCCGACGCGCGGCGTCATGGGGGAGCGCATGGGGCGCGGCGTCGGTTCGTCGCTCGAGTTCCAGGACCGGCGCGCGTACTCCGTCGGCGACGACGTGCGGCACCTCGACTGGCGCGCGTTCGCGCGCACGGATCAGTTGATGGTGCGGCAGTACCGCGAGGAGATCCTGCCGCGCGTCGACCTCGTGCTCGATGCATCGCGGTCGATGGGCCACGACGCGGAGAAGGCGCAGCTCGCGGTCGACCTCGCGGTCCTGCTCGCGAAGTCGGGGCGCGCGGACGGGCTGCACGTGAACGTCGTGCGCGCGGGCGACCGGCCCGAGCCGCTGCCGCTCGAGCGGCTCGAGAGCGACGGCGTCGAGTTCGACGGGCGCGGGACGCTCGACACGGCGCTCGCCGGGCTCGGCGCGCTGCTGCGCCCGGGCTCCCTGCGCGTCCTCGTCGGCGACTTCCTGTTCCCGCACGAGCCGCGGGCGCTCCTGCAGCCGCTCGCGGGCCGCGGCGGCGGGCTCGCGATCGTGCAGGTGCTCGCGCGCGAGGAGGTCGAGCCGACGCTCTCCTCCGCGCTGCGGCTCGTCGACTGCGAGAGCGACGCGACGCTCGATCTCGTCGTCGATCGCGTCACGATCGACCGCTACCGCGAACGCCTCGCGCGCCTCTCGAAGGCGCTCGAGGACGAGACCCGCCGCCTCGGCGCGCGCCACGCCCGAATCGTCGCAGGCGCGTCCCTCGGCGACGCATGCCGCGACCTCCTGGTGCCCGCGCGAATCGTGGCGCCGGCGTGATACGGAGTCAGGCCGTTTTTTCAACCGATCCGGTCCCGATCGGTCCCCGACTCCTTGGACCCGGCCGTTTCACCGGATCCACGACCGCCGATCCGCGGCCGCGCCGATTCTCCGGGCAATTCCCGCAACCGCGTGCGGGTCGCGTCGTCGACGCGGGGGGATTCGCTGCCCAGTTCATGCCTCGCCGCCCTCGAGAAGACGAACCCGGACTCTGGCACCACGTGATGAACCGTGGGCTGGCGAAGCGTACGGTCTTCGAGACCCAGGAGGACGTTCGCTGGTTCTTGGCGCGTCTCGCCTGGCGCGTCCATGCCGAAGAGCTCGAGCTGCACGCCTACTGCATCCTGACCACGCACTTCCACCTGCTCGTGCGCAGTCCGAACGGGGGCTTGTCCGAGAGCCTGCGCCGCGTCCAGAACGAGTACACGCGCTGGTTCGATCGAACTCGACGGCGGGACGGGCCGCTGTTTCGTGGGCGGTTCCGATCGCGCCCCGTTCGCACGCTGGCGTATCGGAAAGCCCTCGTGCGGTACATCGATTTCAACCCCGTCCACGCCGGGCTCGTCGCTCAACCGGCGCTGCATCCGCATGGCAGCGCCCGCAACTACGCGATGGACACGGGGCCGATCTGGCTGGAACGGAGTTGGGTCGAGGCGTTCGTCTCCGAATCCTCTGGAGGGCGACGGTATGCGCCTCACGACTACGTTCGGGTTTTCGGCGCGCCGATTTCCCCGGAAGAGACCCAGTGGCTGGAGCGGCGACTGCTCGGCGCGCGCCGCGGGCTGGATCCGCTCGACGACTTGATCGACGCAGCCGCTCCGCGAGTCGCCGAGTGGATGCAGCGAAAGGCGGAGCTGGCCGATGGGACGTCGGTGGGCCTGCCCATCACCTCGGAGGAGCGTGTCTTGTCGGTCTTGGAGGCCGCGCGTTCAGGAAACCCGCTCTGGAGGACGCGCTCGGTCCGCAAGCTCATCGATGCGTGGCCGATCGCTCGCACGGGGCTGCTCCGTGACTTGTGCGGAAGCACACTGCGAGACATCGCGAGTCGCGTCGGCTGCACGACCAGCGCGATTTGGAAGCAATACCAACGACACCGATCGTCCCTGACGACGGACGAAGACTACGCTCGACGCATCGACGATCTCGGCAGGCTGGCTGTACGGAGTCAGGCCGTTTTTTCAACCGATACGAGCGGGGGAACGCCGTGAAGTCCGGTTCGCGGGGAGGCGTGGAGGAGTGCGCAGCGAGACCGAGGATGAATCGGTTGAGAAAACGGCCTGACTCCGTACCGCTACTCGACGTACGGCTTGCCGTCGCGATAGAGCGCGAGG
>CAZBOK010000597.1:0-2462 GCA_964493525.1 uncultured Phycisphaeraceae bacterium
GTGCACGTCGAACAGTCCGAACGGATTCGCGCGGTAACTCCCCACGTTCGCGCAGGAGGTATTGCCGTCCTCGAAGCCGCCTTCGGGCTGGCCCCATTCCGGCATCGCGCGCGCGGCCTTTTCATCGAGGACGTTGTCGACGCCGTCGAGCGACGCCGCCTGCGTGCCCGACCACCACGGCGTGGAAGTGCCCCCGCGCGCGCCGTATTCCCATTGTGCTTCCGTCGGCAGCGAGAGCCCGGTGCGACCGAGCGTCGCGACGCAGTCGTCCCACGACACCTGATCGACGGGCTGGTCCCATTGCTCGTCCACGACGAGCAAGCGCGACCACCACTTGGTCTGATCGCCGACGACTCCCTTCGGCGGCGGTTCCTTGTCCATCATCCGCATCCACTGACCCCGGGTCACTTCGTGACGCGCCAGGAAGAACGGCGCGAGAGTCAGGTGCTGCGGCGACTCGTCGAGATCCGCCTTCGGATCGAAGTTCGCGCCCGTCGAGATCTGTTTCTGCGCGCCTTCCCACAGCGATGCACCGGGAATCAGGACGAGCACGATTCCGATCCGATCGCTCACCCGAATCGAACCGTCGGGCAAGAACTGCGGAATCACGACCGTCGCGGGATCCTGACCCGTCGCGTGGTCGCACGCCGAATGCAGCTCGTAGAACTCCCACAACTTCGTGACGGGGTTCATCCCGATCGGGATCAGACCCATCTGCGGCTGGAGTTCGATCGGCGGATCGCGGTAGAGCGTCGACGCGACGACTCCGTCCGCCTTCGCGATCGCCGCGCGCGCGTCGTCCCAAGTCACGCGAGCGTTCGGGTGTTGGAGCGTCAGCTCGCCGATCCGCTTCGCCCACGCCAATCGCAGCTCGACTCGGCGTCGTGCGCCCGGCAGGAACGCGTCGATCTCGCGCACGAGCTGCGCGAGCGTGTCATGCAGGAAGCGATCCTCCTCCCGCGCGAAGCGCCAGGTGCGCTGCTGATCGACCCCAGCTTCGAGTCTCGCGAGGTCCTTTTCCAGGATCCCGTACAGGCGATCGATCGCTGCGGGATCCTGAGACGCGATGGAGATCGTCTCGCGCAGTCCCTTCGCGAAATCGCGATACAGCTTCGCCTGGTCTCGCGGCGCCGCTTCGATCGCGCGTTGCGCGGCGGCGAGCGACTCCGCATCGAGACCGCTTTCGCTGGCCCTCATGGCGAACGTCGTCAATGCGTTGGCGAGACCGATCGATTCGTCGCCGCTCTCGACCGCCTTCACCGCGGCGCGCGCCGCCGCGAGGCGGGCGGGGCCGTCGTCGGCCAGCTCGGTCGGCGTCGCATTGGCGAAGTCACACAGCGCGGCCGCGCTCCGACCCGCGAGTTCCGTCGGCACCTCGCCGGGCTCCGGTTGCGCGCGACCCGAGCGCACGGCGTTCGCGCGGCGCCGCGTCTCGATGTCCGTTCGCCAGAGGACGGACTTCGCGTAGTTCGGGTGCGACCTCCGATCCGCTTCGCGATCCGCATCGGTTCGCGGGAGTGCGCGCGCTTCGAGATCCGCGATCGTGCGGGCG
This sequence comes from uncultured Phycisphaeraceae bacterium, assembly GCA_964493525.1. Taxonomy (GTDB): domain Bacteria; phylum Planctomycetota; class B15-G4; order B15-G4; family JADJEK01; genus CAZBOK01. Next base: position 1,553 of record CAZBOK010000597.1, read on the forward strand.
AGCGCCGGCTTCAACGACTCGAGTCGCGCGGCGTCGTCCGCCAGCCAGTGCTCGAGCGCTCCGATCTGGTCCGGCCATGCCGGCAGCGGCGCCGCTTCCGCGGTCCGCGCGTCCTCGAGCAGGACGACACCCGCCAGCTGATCGAACTCCGCCTTGCGGGCGGACACCTCGGCGCTCCGCGACTTGATCTCCTCGTTCGCCTTGCCGAGCGCGAGATTCTGCGCCGCGACTTCGGCGCGGCGCAGCGACTGCACGACGCCGATGCCACTGATCGCGAGCACCGCCGCCGCGGCGGCCGCCGCGAGTCCACGGTTGCGTCCGATCCATTTGCGCATCTCGGCGACGGCGCCGGTCTCGTACGCGCGCACGACGCGGCGCTCGAGATAGGCGCGCAGGTCGTCCGCGAGCGCGACCATCGACACGTAGCGGTCCTCGATGCGACGCGACATCGCCTTGTCGCAGATCGCCTCGAGCTCGGCCGGCACGTCCTGCGCGATCGCGCGGATCGGCGCGGGCGGCGCGTGCATCACCATCTGCAGGATCGCGCGACCGGAGGGATGCGTGCCCGGCTCCACGTACGGCATGCGCCCGGTCAAGAGGTGGTAGAGGATCGCGCCGACCGCGTAGACGTCGCTCGCCGGCCCGACGCGCTCGAGGTCGCCCTGCGCCTGCTCGGGCGGCATGTAGGCCGGCGTGCCGACGGCGTCGCCGTCCATCGTGAACAGCGGCGAGTCGGGCGTCTCGCCCTTCGCGTCCTTCCGCTCGGTGCGGACCACGCTTGCGGTCGCGTCGGGTCGGATGCGCAGGTCCTTGTCGTCCTTCTTGCCGAGGATCCGCGCGAGGCCCCAGTCCATGACGTAGGTCTCGCCGAAGCGGCCGACCATCACGTTCGCGGGCTTCAAGTCGCGGT
>CAZBOK010000598.1:0-2445 GCA_964493525.1 uncultured Phycisphaeraceae bacterium
CTCGACCTCGCACGCCGGACGCTCGAACGGTTCTTCGCGCTCCCCGACGGCCGCGACGTGCTCGACCGCGGCGCGTTCGACCTCGGAGACCTGCCGGCGCCGACCGGCACGTCGTGGGTCATCCTCGACGACGCGATCCGCATCGACGGCGCGGTCGACTCGCCGCTCGGCCGCCTCGCGCTGGTGCGCGTCGACGACGGGCTGGGCGTCACCCTGGCGGACGTGCGCTCCGTCACGCGCGAGCGCGGGGCCGACGACTCGGTGGTGCGCATCGCGCTGCGGCCCGAGCGGCGCGCCGCGTTCGAGCGGTTGTGCCGGTCGGAGCAGGGCGGCGTGCTCGTTTTCGTCACCGGCGATCGCGCGGAGTTCGCGGTGCGCGTCGGCGACGGCGTGCCGACCGCGACGGGGGACGTGCTGCTCGCGGGGCTCGCGCCCGGCGAGGGGGCGCGGCTTCTGGCCGGGCGGATCGGTTCGGACCGCTGATAAGATCGCCACCCGCATCCCGAGCGCCGGTTCTCAGTCGGCCGCAATTCCCTACCCCGGGGGCCTCGTGCGTCTCACGTTGATCTCGATCGCCGTCCTGCTCGTCGCGGGCGCGTGCGCCTTCCTGTTCCTCCATCAGGATGGCGACGAATCCGGAGCAGTGAAGGTCGCGGGCGTGGCTCCGTCCGCGGGCGAGAGTCGCCCCGAGTCGCCGGCGAACCTGCCCGCGGTCGAGTCCGCGCGCGAGGAAGCGGTCTCCGAGGCGCGACCGGTGATCGTGTCGAACGGCTTGCCGAGCGTTCCAGAAGCGTCGTGGCTGACCTCCGCCGTCGCCGGTCGCGTCGTCGACGAGGCCGACCGCGCGATCCCGGGCGCGAAGCTCGAGCTGAAGACCGGCCTGGGCGGCGGCCCCGGCGGATTCGGCGGGCCGGGTGGGTTCGGCGGCCGCAACGGCGGCGCGTCGGTGCTCCCGTTCGGCGACTTCACCGCCGATGGCAAGAGCGATGCGAACGGGATGTTCCGCCTCGCGGTCCCGCCGCAGGGCGTGTTCACGCTCGCGGTCACGCGCTCCGGCTTCGAGACGCGCTCGATCGGTCCGCTGATGCCCGGCGACGACGTGACGGTGCGGTTGCGTCCCGGCGTCGAACTGACCGGCCGAGTGCTCGACGCGGACACGGAGCTGCCCGTCGCGCAGGCGACGGTGCTCCTGAACGGCCGCGGCACCGATCGCAGCGAGACGACCGCCGCCGACGGCACGTTCCGTTTCGCCGACCTCGCCGCGGGCACGACGAACCTCGAAGTGATCGGCGTCGGCTACGACCCCCTCGAGTTCGAGGGGCTGATGCTGTCGAACACCGCGAGCGCGCCGCTCACGCTCAAGCTCGTGCCCGGCATCCCGATGTCGGGAACCGTGCGCGACGGCTCGAACGCGGCGCCGGTCGCGGGGGCGACGGTCGAGCTCGCGGCGGACCGCCGCATGGGTCCCGATCGCGACCGCATCGCCGCGCAGCACGCGGTGACGGACGCCGCGGGCCGCTTCCACTTCGAGCGCACCGCGCGCTCGGGACTCGCGCTCGAAGCGTCGGCGACGGGCTTCGCGACCGAGCGCGTGCGCATCGAGAACGACGGCGAGGAAGGCGAGAAGGTCGTCGACGTCGCGCTGAAGCCCGGCACGCGGATCTCCGGCATCGTGAAGGATCCGACCGGCGCCGCGGTCGCGGGCGCGGAGGTGCGGCTGCTCGGCGCCGATCGCTTCGACGTCACCGACCGCGATCTCCGCTCGCAGAAGGACGGCACGTTCGCGTTCACCGACGTGCGCCCCGGCGCCTATCAGCTCGTCGCGTCGTCCCCGGAGCAGAACCTCGCGCCGAAGGTCGCGGACGAGCTGCGCGTCGACGAAACGCATCCCGGCACGGACCAGGTGCTCGAACTCGCCGCGGGCGCGACGCTCGTCGGCGACGTGGTGGACGGGCTCGGTCAACCGGTGCCGTTCGCCGCGATCAACGTCGACGGGTTCGACGGCAACGTGTGGCGCGCGCTGAAGAAGGCGCCGCTCGTGTTCAGTGACGCGAACGGCGCGTTCGCGCTCTCCGGTCTGCCCGCGGGCGTCGTCACGCTCAGCGCGCGCCGCGACTCGGCGCTGTCGTCGAAGCTCGAGGTCGCGATCGCGCCGGCAGGAACCCACACGGTCCACCTCCAGCTCGACGAGGGGGCGATCCTGACCGGCATCGTCACCGACCTGCGCGGCGCGCCGCTCGACGACGTCCTGGTCACCGCGATGCTCCCGTTCTGGAACCAGAACAACGGGCCGGGCGCCAACAACAACGGCGGCAACAGCAACGGCGGCCGCGGCCAGAACGGCGATCGCCGCGGCGGACCGGGCAACAACGGCGGCGGTCGCGGTCCGGGCGGCCCCGGCGGCGGCGGTCCTCCGCCCTTCCCGGGCGGCGGCGCTCGATTCAA
>CAZBOK010000599.1:0-2445 GCA_964493525.1 uncultured Phycisphaeraceae bacterium
TGCACGGCATGAACGTGGCGACGCGCGTCGCGTCGGCGCGGAACGCGAGCGCCACGAGGTCGAGCATGATCGCGACGCGCTCGGTGAAGTCGCCCGACCGCGCGGGGTCGGCGAGGTGCGCGTCGATGCGGCCGCGCAGGTCGACCGCTTCCGGGAAGCGCGTGGGGTCGAGGTCGCCGTGCTCGCGCGCGTGCGCTTCGAGCGCGTCCATCCGGCGCTCCACGGCGCGCACCGATTCGAAGTACTCGTCGAGCTTGCGCGCATCGTCCGCGGAGAGACGGCTCGCGAGGTCGTCGGTCTGGTCGAGCACGGAGTCGAGCACGCTGCGGTCGGCCGGCGCCGACTGCGGCCGCGCGAACACGCGGTAAAACGCGGCGCGCGGATCGATCTCGCGCGCGCACGGAACGGTCGAGCTGCTCCACGAGAGATAGGACCCGTACAGCCGCGTGTAGCTGACGTTGACGTCGACGCCCTGCGTGATCGGGTCGAGCGACAGCTCGAGCGACGGCAACGGCGTCCGGCGGCCGACGCGTTGCGCGGCCAATTGATCCATCGACGGGCCGCCGCTCGCGAGATCGCGGCCGGTCGTCTTCTTGATCGTCGTGCCGGTGAGGAAGCCGGACGTCTTCACGTAGTGTCCGTCGCCGTCCTTTGCGCCCTTGTTCCAGAGCCCCGAAACGACGAGCACGCGGTCGAGGCACGTCGCCAGCGGCGCGAGCGTCGGCGTGAGATCCCAGCCGCGGCCGGTGATCGCCGGCGTCCAGGTGTGAGGGTTCGTGCCGTTCGGCATGTAGAGCACCGCGAGTCGCACCGGCGGCCGGCGCTTCGGCGTCGCGCGCGCGAGCGATTCGAGGAAGGGCAGCGCGACGACGCCGCCGATGCTCTTCAACACGGTGCGCCGGTCGACGCTCATCGCGGTCCTCCTCGCGTGCGGAACGGACGGCTCGCGCAGACGGCGACGATCAGCGCGCCGAGGCGATCGTCGGCGTCGCGCGCGCGGGCCACGATCTCGGCGACGGCGGCGTCATCGGACGGCTCGAGCCCGCGGCCGAGCGCGGCGCCGAGCAGCTTGCGCGCGAGCGTGGTCGTGAATCGATCGCCGCGCGCGAGCAGCACGCGCTTCACCTCGATCGGGCCGTCGAACGCGGTGCCATCCGGGAGCTGGCCGCGCGCGTCGACCGGTTGATCGGTGAGCGTGTCGCGCCAGCGGCCGATCGGGTCGAAGTTCTCGAGCGCGAACCCGAGCGGGTCGATCCGCGCGTGGCAGGCGGCGCACTCGGCCTTCGCGCGATGCGCCTCGAGCCGCGGACGCAGCGGGCGCTGGTCGTCCTTGCCGGTCTCGTCCGCGCCGATGTCGGGCACGTTCGGCGGCGGCGGGGGAGTCGGATCGGACAGGAGCGTCTCGAGGATCCACTTGCCGCGCAACACCGGGCTCGTGCGCAGCGGCAGCGACGTCGCGGTCAGCACCGCCGCCATGCCGAGCACGCCGCCGCGCGCGCGGTCGCGCAGCGTCACCTTGCGCATCTGCGGTCCGGCGACGCCGGCGATCCCGTAGTGCTTCGCGAGCTCTTCGTTCAGGAACGTGAAGTCCGCGTCGATGATGTCGCGGATCGGCGCGTCGTCGTGCACGAGCTCCGCGAAGAACGACGTCACCTCGGCGCGCATCGCGTCGCGCAGCGCCGGCGTGAACGTCGGGAACTTGTGCGGCGCCGGCGCGGAGGTGGTCAACAGCCGGTCGACGCCGAGCCACTGGACGGCGAACGTCTCGCCGAGCGCGCGGCTCCGAGGGTCGGCGACCATGCGGCGCGCCTGCCGCTCGAGCTCCGCGTCGTCGTGGAGCGCGCCGCGCGCGGCGGCGTCCGCGAGCGCGGCGTCGGGGAGCGACGACCACAGGAACGACGCCAGCCGATCGGCGAGCGCGAAGTCGTCGACGGCGATCGCGCCGTCCCGCGCCGGGGTCGCGCCCGGCGCGTCGCACTCGACGTGGAACAGGAACCGCGGCGAGAGCAGCGCGGCGCGCACCGCGCGGGCGAACGCGTCCTCGGGGAGTGCGCCGCCGTCCAGCGCCGCGCGCTCGACGGCGAGGAGTCGGTCGACGTCGTTCTCCGTCGCCGGGCGCCGTCCAACGCGCGTCATCCAGCGCTCGAGCGCCGGGCGCGTCACGGCCTCGCCGCCGCACGCGTCGTCCCCGCCGAGCAGGTCGCGGATCACGAGCGGGCTGGCCGCGCGGACGGCGGAGTCGACGGCGGCCGCCGCGTGCTCGACGAACAACGGCGACGCGAACAGCGTGGCGGCCGCGTTGTCGAACCCCTCGCCGCCGCTGCCGTCCGCGGGCAGGTCGGCGAGCGCGCGGTCGACGCCGAGCAGTTCGGCGAGCGAGTTCGCGAACTCCGCGCGCGAGATCCGCCGCAACGGCGTCCGCGCGGCCGGCGCGCCCGAACCGAC
>CAZBOK010000600.1:0-2435 GCA_964493525.1 uncultured Phycisphaeraceae bacterium
CGCAGCAGCTCGGCGAACGCCGCTTCAGCGTGAAGCTCGACACGCCGAGCCAGGTCACGATCGGCTGGCACGTGCCGGGCAAGAACGACCCGGACGCGGCGGCGCTGCAGATCGCGACGCGCATCCTGAACGGCAGCAGCGGGTTCGGCCGCGGCGGCGGCGGCGGAGTCACGAGCGGACGCTTTCGCAAGAAGCTCGTCGACGAGCAGAAGATCGCGCGCCGCGCGAACGCGGGCGTTCAATTCGGCCGCTACCCCGGCCTGTTCACGGTCACCGCGACTCCCGCGCGCGGCAAGTCGCTCGCCGACGTCGAGGCTGCGGTGTACGCGGAGCTCGCGCGGCTCACCACCGAGCCGCCGACCGACGCCGAGCTCGGCCGCGTCCGCACGTCGATCCAATCGCTCGCGATCCGCGGGCTCGTGTCGGCGAACGGCATCGCGCGCGCGCTCGTCGAAGCCGAAGCCGAGTCGGGCGACTGGCACCAGATCGAGCGCGATCGGCAGGCGTGGCTCGCGGTCAACGCCGACGACGTGGTGCGCGTCGTGAAGAAGTACCTCACCGCCGAGAACCGCGTGGTCGGCGAGTTGAACGGCGTCGAGGAAGAAGAAGAGGACGAAGAGCCGGCGTCGCAGCCGACGGAGGGTGGCAAGTGAAGAACTCGCTTCGAACTCTCGCGCTCGCGACGCTCGCGATCGCTCCGTGCGTCGCGCGCGCGCAGGATGCGGCTCCGACTCCTCCCGGCGAGCACGGCGAGAGCTTCCTCGCCGGCGTGCGCGGCAACGTGCACGGCCAGTGCTGGGACGAGATCATGTCCCTCAAGGGCACGCCGATCCCGCCGCGCTTCCCGAAGGTGGGCGACGGCATCGAGCGACGCGTGCTCGGCAACGGGCTGGTCGTCTACCTCGCGCCCGACCGCAAGCTCCCGCTCGTCAGCGTCGAGATCGCGTTCAAGGCCGGCGAGGACTGGGAGTCCGAGGAGGATCGCGGCATCACGAACGCGCTGTGCGAGCGCATGCGCCGCGGCGGCGTCGAGGGACTCGACGCGAACGCGCTCGAGGAGATGCTCGCGTCGCTCTCGATCACCGCGATCGGCCGCGCCGGCGAGCAGTCGGCGAGCGTCGGCATCAACACGCTGACCGCGCATCTCGACGAAGCGCTCGACGTCCTCACCAAGATCGTGCTGCACCCGACGCTCGAGAAACCGCCCGGCGATCCAAACGCCGGCGGGTTCGGCGGATTCGGCGGCGGCGGACGCGGCGGCCGGCGCGGGCCGCAGCAGCTCGCGTCGCTCGAGTTCCGGCGCCTCGTGTACGGCAAGGATCATCCGGCCGCGCGCGATCGCGGCGGGTTCGGCGGCGGACGCGGCGGCCCCGGCGGCGGATTCGGCGGCGGCCCGGGCCGGCGCGATCGCTTCACCGTCGATCAGATCAAGGCGGAGTACGCGAAGTTCATCCGCCCCGACACCGCCTACCTCGTCGCGACCGGCGACTTCGACACCGCCGAGATGGAGAAGAAGATCGAGACCGCGTTCGGCGGGTGGCCGAAGCCGACCGAGCCGCCGACCGCGAAGCCCGAGAAGCCGGAGCCGCCGATCACGCCGTCGAAGCCCGGCGTGTACGTGATCGACGCGCCGACTCCGCAGAGCGCGATCGTCATCGGCCACCTCGGCGTCGCGCGCGACGAGCCCGATCGCTTCGCGATCCAGTTGATGAACGACGTGCTCGGCGGCGGATCGTTCACGTCGCGCATCACCGAGCGCGTGCGATCCGACGAAGGGCTCGCGTACAGCGCGACGTCGTCGTTCTCGACCGACGAGCGCACCCCCGGCCTCTTCCAGGTGCAGGTGCAGACGAAGACCGAGTCGACCGCGCGCGCGATCGAGCTGATCCTCGAGGAGATCGAGCACATCCGGAAGCCGAACAACATCTCGTCGAACGAGTTCGAGACGGCGCGCGACGCGAGGCTCTACTCGTTCGCGCTCGCGTTCTCGGATCGATCCCGCAACGTGAACCGCGTGATGCAGCGCGAGCTCGACGGGCGCCCGGCGAACCTCGACGAGGTGCAGTTCGCGGGCCTGATGGCCGCCAAGCCGGACGATCTCATCGCGGCCGCGAACGCGCGCCTCAAGCCGAGCGAGCTGTACATTTGCGTCGCGGGGGATCTCGCCAAGATCAAGGACTCGCTCGCGAAGTTCGGCGAGGTCAACGTCGTCGACGCGAAGGAACTCGCTCCGCCGCGCGGAGGGCAAGGCGCGCGCGGCAATGGCGGCGCGCCGCCGGAGAAGCCCGCAGAGCCGAAGCCGGCCGAGCCCCCGCAGAAGTCACAGGGCCGCTGACTCCGGCCGCCCGCACGGGCCCAGGCACGGGCGCGGGCGCGTTCCCGTGCGCGGGCACGTGCGCGGGCGAGTGGACGTTGGCGGGCGTGTTCTCGCGAGC
>CAZBOK010000601.1:0-2430 GCA_964493525.1 uncultured Phycisphaeraceae bacterium
CTGATCGCCGACGAGCCGACCACCGCGCTCGACGTCACGGTGCAGGCGCAGATCCTCGAGCTGTTGAAGCGCGAGCAGGAGAAGCGCGGCATGGCGCTGTTGTTGATCACGCACGACCTCGGCGTGGTCGCGGAGATCGCGCACCGCGTCGCCGTGATGTACGCCGGTCGCATCGTCGAGGAGGCGAGCGCGCCGGCGCTGTTCGAGCGCCCGTCGCATCCGTACACGCGCGGGCTGCTCGCGTCGCGGCCGGCGACCTGGACCGGCCCGGCGCCGTGGGCGTCGATCCCGGGCAACGTGCCGGCGCCGCGCGACTTCCCGCGCGGCTGCCGTTTCCATCCGCGCTGCGCCGAGCGCTTCGAGCCGTGCGATCGCGACGTGCCCGCATTGACGCCCGTCGCTCCGCAGCAACGAGTCGCGTGCTTCGCGCGCACCGGAGCGCGGCGATGACGCTGCTCGCGGCGCGCGGCCTCGTGAAGCACTTCCCCGTGAAGAAAGGCGCGTTCGGCCGCGTCACCGGGCAGGTGCACGCCGTCGACGGCGTCGACCTCGACGTCGGCGCCGGCGAGACGGTGGCGGTGGTCGGCGAATCCGGCTGCGGGAAGACCACGCTCGGCCGGCTCCTGCTCCGGTTGATCGAGCCGGATCGCGGTTCGATCCGCCTCCACGGACCGGAGCCCGATCGCGTGCGCGACGTGCTCGCGCTGTCCGGCGCCGAGTTGCGCCGCGCGCGCCGCGAGCTGCAGATCGTCTTCCAGGACCCGTATTCGTCGCTGAACCCGCGGATGCGCGTCCTCGACCTGGTCGGCGAAGCGCTCGAGGTCCACGGCATCGCGCGCGGCGCCGCGAAACGCGAGCGCGTCGTGCGCCTGCTCGAGACCGTCGGCCTCGATCCGACGGCAGTCTCCCGGTATCCGCACGAGTTCTCCGGCGGGCAGCGCCAACGCATCGGCATCGCGCGCGCGCTCGCGCTCGACCCGCGGTTCATCGTCTGCGACGAGGCCGTGTCGGCGCTCGACGTGTCGGTGCAGGCGCAGGTCCTGAACCTCCTCGTCGATCTGCAGCGGCGCCTCGGGATCGCCTACCTCTTCATCTCGCACGACCTCGCGATCGTGCGCCACGTGAGCCGGCGCGTCGTCGTGATGTACCTCGGCCAGGTGGTGGAGGAGGCCGAGACCGCCGCATTGTTCGCGCGGCCGCGGCATCCGTACACGCAGGCCCTCCTGTCCGCGATCCCGATCCAGACGCCCGGGGACGCGCGCCAGCGGATCGTCCTCGCCGGAGACCCGCCGTCGCCGAGCGAGCCCCCGCCCGGGTGCCGCTTCCACACGCGCTGCCCGTTCGCGAAGGACGTCTGTCGAACAACGGAGCCCGCGTGGCGCGAGGTCGCGGGCCAGCGCGTCCGCTGCCACTTCGATCTCTGACCCGACGTTCGCGGGCGGATTCTGCGATTCGGCATGCAGCCCGCGCCGGGCCCTCGCCCTCGTGCACGCTCACGGATGCGGACACTCCGCCGATTCGCGCACGGGATCGCGGTCTCCGCGCGGGACTGCATCGAACCGCGGCGGGATGCCGCGTTCGGCACGCCGTGCGCGGAACCGGTGCACCATGAAGACGCCCAAGAAGGCCCCGACCCCGTCCCGCCCCGCCCAAACCAAGGCCACTCGCTCCCCGCGCGGCGATCGTCCGGCGCGCGGCGATCGTCCGGCGCGCGACGAACGTCCGGCCGCGAAGGCCCCGCAAGACGCCGGTCGACTCGCATGGCATCCGGCGCCGGTTCCCGCATCGCCCGAGCGCAACGGCGCGCCGCGGCGCGCGAAGCCGACGCAGGAGTTCCACCCCGATGTCGTCGGTGAGCTGCTGTATGAAGCGCTCGAGACCGAGCTCGGCGGCGTCGAGATCTACAAGACCGCGCTCCGCTGCGCGCGGAACGCGGATCTCAAGAAGGAGTGGAAGAAGTACCTGAAGCAGACCGAGACGCACGTCGAGACGATGCAGAAGGTCTGCGCCAAGTTCGGCCTCGACGTCGACGCGCTGACCGCCGGCCGCGAGATCGTGAAGCACATCGGCTCGTCGCTCGTGCAGGCGATGAACATGGCGCTCGAGACCGGCAACGCCGGCGTCGCGGAGCGCGTGGCCGCGGAGTGCGTGACGTTCGCGGAGACGAAGGACCACACGAACTGGTCGCTCATCGGTCAGATCGTGAAGCACTCGAGCGGCGAGAACGCCGACACGCTCAAGTGGGCGCACGAGAAGTGTGAGGACGAGGAAGACGAGCATCTCTACCACTCGCGCGGTTGGGCGCGCGAACTCTGGATCGAGGCGCTCGGGATGCCCGCGGTGTTGCCGCCGCCCGAGGAAGTGCGGCACGTGAAGAGTGCGGTGGCGGCGGCGAAGGCCGCGGCGCATCGCGAGGACGAGATCGAGAAG
>CAZBOK010000602.1:0-2417 GCA_964493525.1 uncultured Phycisphaeraceae bacterium
CGCGAACCGGGAGGGCGCGTGCACGTGCGGTCGCCCGCGGTCGCGCTGTGCTACCTCCCGCGCGAGGCCCGCTCCGCGGGCGCGAAGTCCGTGCTCTCGCGCGGCCGGTTCACGACCGGAGATCGCGGGCAGATGATCGACGGCGAGCTGCACCTGCTCGGCCGCATCGACGCGCGCGTCAACATCGACGGCCGCAAGGTCGATCCCGCGGAGATCGAACGAGTCATCGCGCAGATGCCCGGCGTCGAGGAAGCGGTCGTGCTCGGCGTCGCCGATCCCAGTCGCGGCGAGCGGCTGAAGGCGGTCGTCGCCGGCGATCCCGCGGCGCTCGACTATCGCGCGATCGTCCGGTGGTGTCGCGAGCACCTCGCGCCGTGGAAAGTGCCGAAGAGCGTGATGCTCGTGCGCGCGATCCCGCGGACCGAACGCGGGAAGGTCGACCGCGTCGCGTGCCTGAGCGGCGACGCGCCGTGAGGCCGCAAGCCGCCGCCGCCCTGATCGTCGCGATCGTCGCGTGCACCGGATGCGCCGGACCGCGCGCGCTCGACCCGGGGGTCGCCGCCGCGTTGCTCGCGAACGCGTCGGCGAGCTCGACCGCGCCGTTCCGCGAGAGAGCGCGCGTGCGGATCACCACCGATCGACTGCGCGGCGATTTCGAGGCGGTGCTCGTCGCGGTGCCGGGGCCGCAGCCGCGCGCGCGGCTGCAGTTGTTCCCGGAAGTCGGCGGCAAGATCCTCGACGTCGCGGCGACGCCGAAGCGGATCACCGGCGTGATGCCGCAGGCGGGCCGCTCGATCGACGCGACGGTCGATGAAGACGGCGCGGCGCACGCGGAGCGCGACGTGTTGTTCTTCATCGGCGCCACGCTGCTGGAACGCTTCGCGCCGCTGGTTCCGAGCCGCGTGGAGCGCAGCGACGGCGGTGCGCTCGACCTCGCGCCGGTGTTCGCCGGAGTGTCGGTCACGGCGCTGGTCGACGGCGACGGTCGCGTTCACGAGCGGCGCTACCGGTTCCGCGGAGCGTCGTGGGTGGAGCGCGACGGCGATCGCGTCGAGATCGAAGGACACGACTTCCAGATGACGATCGAGCGCGGCGCGCCCGAGCCGCTCGACCCGACCGCGACGCCGGACTCGCTGTTCGTGATCCCGCGCCCGGGGAGCGCGTCGCGGTGACGCAGTGGAATCCGCTCGTGCCGCTCGCGGTGGCGTCGCGCCGCCGGCCGATCGTCACGGCGCTCGTGCTCGTCGCGACCACCGTGTTCGCGTGCGTGCTGCTGCCGCGCGTGCGGTTCCAATCCGATCTCACGCAGCTCTTCCCCGACGCCGACGAGACGGTGCGCCTGTACCGCGAGGTCTCGAAGCGCGAAGGCGGGACGCGCACGCTGCTCGTCGTCCTGCGCGGCGACGGCGACCGGCCGATCGCGAGCGAGCTGCCGCGCGTGGTGAAGTCCTTGCGCGAATCGGAGTTCGTCGAGAGCGTGACGGCGACGCAGGAGGAATTCTCCGGCGCACTCGCGCGCGTCGGCCGCGCGGCGCCGGCGTGGTTCCTGCCGGAATCGACGCTCGACCGCCTGACCGCGCGCATGAACGGCGACGGGGCCGACGCCGCGCTCGAGGAAGCGCGCGCCCGGCTGGCGACCGACCCGGTCACCGGCCGCGACCTCCTGCTGCGCGACCCGCTCGGCCTGCGCTGGATCCTCGAGCGCGGCGCCCGCGAATCGGCGCCACTCGCGCTCGATCCCGGGTCGCCGTACCTCGTCGCACCGGGCGGCCGGCTGGCGGTGGTGAAGTTGATCGGCAAGCAGGAGCCGCTCGAGATCCCGTTCTCGCAGGCGCTGCTCGCCGACGTCGAGCGGCGGCTCGCGGGAGTCCGCTTCGACCTGATCGGCGGGTACGTGGTCGCGCGCGAGCAGGAGGCGCGCGTGCGCGGCGACCTCGAGCTGTCGAGCACGCTCTCGTTCGCGCTGGTCGCGGCGTTCCTGATCGTGTCGTTCCGCGCGCTCGCGCGTCCGAGCGCGCTGATGATCGGGACGAACCTCGCGGTGTTCTGGTCGCTCGCGTTCGGCGGCGTCCTGTTCGGTCCGTTGACGCCGCTCGCCGCCGGCTGCGCCGCGATCCTGGTCGGCATCGGCGTCGACCCCGCGATCCACCTGCTCGCGCGGTACGAGAGCGAGCGCGCGACGAAGGACGCCGCGACAGCGCTCGCCGTCGCCGCGCGCGCCGAGGCAAGGCCGATCCTCCTGTCCGCGGTGACGGTGACCGCGGCGTTCCTCACGCTCGCGGCGAGCACCTTCCACGGCCTGCGCGGCTTCGGCCTCCTGCTCGCGTTCGGCCTGCTGCTCGCGGTCGTGAACAGCTTCGTGTTCCAGCCGCTCCTCTTGCGCGGCCGCTTCGACCGCATGAAGGCGGTGCAGCGCA
>CAZBOK010000603.1:0-2406 GCA_964493525.1 uncultured Phycisphaeraceae bacterium
CCGCACGTTCATCTCGACGAACGCGCGCGTCCCCGGGATCGGCGGCAGCCAGCGCGCGCGGATGCCGCTCATGCGGAACGGCACGACGCCGATCCACGCCGATCCGTCGAGCTCGTCGATCGCGAGCGGCTCCGGCACGTGCGGACGCAACGCCGCGACCGGCACGCGCCAGTGCGCGAACAGGAGATCGTGCCACGTCATCCGCAGGAGCCACGGCGGGTTCATCGCGACTCCACGCTACCGCCGCGAACCGCTACGTTGTGCGCCCCCCCCGTTCGGAACCGGAGCCCTCCGCATGCGCCTCGCGCCGATCGTTGTCGCCGCCGCTCTCCTCTCCATGCCGCTGGCGCGCCCGCAGGGCATCCAGCCCGCGCCCGACCCGGACTTCGGCGCGAATGCGGAGCGTGAGCGCACCTTCGATCTCGAGCACGTCGACATCGACATCAAGCTCGACATCGATCAGGAGCTCGTCGCGGGCAAGGTCACGCACACGGTGAAGTCGCTGCGCGAGTCGCTCGCGGAGATCGCGCTCGATTCCGAAGGCCTCACGATCCAGTCGGCGACGGTGAACGGATCGGAGGTGAAGTTCCGCACCGAGGGCAAGAAGCTCTTCATCGCGCTCGCGAACGCCGCGAAGTACGGCGAAGAGTTGAAGGTCGCGATCGCCTACGAAGGCCATCCGAGCACCGGTTTGTTCTGGGTGCACGCGGACGCCGCGGATCCGAAGAAGACCGACCAGTGCTGGACGCAGGGCGAGGACGAGGACAACCACCTCTGGGTGCCGATCTACGACTTCCCGAACGATCGCTGCACGTGGACCACGCACCTGACCGTGAAGGACGGCCTCACCGCGGTGTCGAACGGCGTGTTTGCCGGCAAGGACGCGGCGGGCGGCGGCTGGAACACCTTCACCTACAAGATGGAGCAGCCCGCGGTCGTCTACCTGATCGCGTTCGCCGTCGGTCCGTGGGAGCACTACTCCGACACGTGGCGCGGGAAGCCGGTCGAGTACTTCGTGAACAAGGGCGTCGGCGAGGAGACGTGCCGCCGCTCGTTCGGCCAGACGCCCGACATGCTCGAGTTCTTCTCGAACACGATCGGCGTCGAGTACCCGTGGAACAAGTACGCGCAGGTCGCGGTGTCCGATTTCGTCGTCGGCGGCATGGAGAACGTCACCTGCACGCTGCAGACAGACCGCACGCTGCACGACGCGACCTCGCACCTCGAGCGCAACAGCGAGGACCTCGTCGCGCACGAGCTCGCGCACCAGTGGTTCGGCGACTACGTCACCTGCCGCACCTGGAAGGACCTCTGGCTGAACGAGGGGTTCGCCACCTTCTATGCCGCGCTGTATGCGGAGCACGCGGACGGCGTCGACGACTACCGCCTCGAGATGTGGGACCAGCAGCACCAGTTCATGAACGCCGACCCGGCCGATGACCCGCGGCCGATCGTGTCGGACTTCTACTCGCGTGTCGGCGGCGCCAACAACCACGTCTACACCAAGGGCTCGTCGGTGCTGCACATGCTGCGCTTCGTGCTCGGCGACGCGGCGTATCACCGCTCGATCAAGACGCACCTCGAGCGCAACAGGCTCGGCCTCGCGACGACGCACGACCTCGAGACCGCCATCGCCGACACGACGGGCCAGAGCCTCGAGTGGTTCTTCGAGGAGTGGGTGCGGCTCGCCGGCTACCCGAAGTTCCAGGTCTCGTTCGCCTACGACGACGCCACGAAGAACGGCACGCTCACGGTGAAGCAGACGCAGAACGTCGGCAAGCTGGTGCCGGTGTTCCGCATGCCGGTCGACGTCGAGCTGGTCGTCGACGGCAAGCCGGACCTCCGCCGGATCTTCGTCAGCGAGAAGGAGCAGACCTTCTCGTTCGCGCTCGCCGGTCGTCCGTCGCGCGTGCGCTTCGACAAGGGCGGTTGGATCCTGAAGACGCTCGACTTCCAGAAGTCGGTCGAGGAGTGGATGGAGATCGCCGAGCACGACGACGACGTGATCGGTCGGCTCGAGGCGGTGACCGCACTCTCCGACAACGCCGATCCGCGCGCGGCGGAATGCCTCGCACGCGTTCTCGCGTCGAAGGACCACTACCGCGTGCGCAACATCGCGGCGACCGGGCTCGGCAAGAAGGGCGGCGACGCCGCGCGCGCGGCGTTGATGACCGCGGCGAAGGACCACGAGGCGCGCGTGCGACGCACGGCGGTCGACCAGCTCGGCAACTTCGACAAGAACGACGACGTGGTCGCGTTGCTCCACGACGTGCTCGCGCACGATGTCGCGTACGGGCCGCGCTCGGCGGCGCTCGACGCGCTGCAGCGCGTGAAGGCGAACGACGCGGCGGACGTCGCGGAGAGCGCGCTCGCGATCGCGTCGGAGGACGACCAGATCGCGCGCGC
>CAZBOK010000604.1:0-2405 GCA_964493525.1 uncultured Phycisphaeraceae bacterium
CCTCGTCGCGCGCCCGCACGAACCCCGCGAGACGCGCCGCCGGGTCCGCGTCGCCGCCGGCCGGTGCTCGCGCCAACTCGGCGGCGAGCCGCGTGCGGGCTTCCTTCGCCGCGAACCGCAACGCGGCGAGATCGTGATCGGCGGAGAAGTCGCACGCGGGCGCCGCGGTCGCGACGTGCCGCCGCGTCTCGCAGAGCGCGAACAGCGCCCCGCGAGCCTCTGCGTCGTCGGGATCGAACGCGTGCAGCGACAGATCGATGGTTCTCGACCATCCCGACACGATCTCCGCCGCCTCGCGCGGCGCCGCCTCGAGCGCATTCCGCAACGAGGCGCGGGCGGCCCGCACCGCGGAGACGAGCACGACGCGCGCGCCCTCCACGTCTCCCGCGGCGAGACGCGCTCCCGCGAGGTTCGCGCGGGTGACCGCCAGATCGGGATGGTCCGCCGGCAATCGACGCTCGCGGACGGCGAGCGCCTGCTCGTGGATCGCGATCGACTCGTCGAGTCGGCCGAGTTGCCCCAGCGACGCCGCGAGGTTCTCGCGCGCCGTCAACAGGTCCGGATCTTCCGGCGGCGATGTTCGTTCGCGCGCCGCGACGATCTCTCGCTCGAGCGCGAGCGCGCCGTCGACGTCTCCGAGAAGCTTCAGCGTGACCGCGAGGTTCCCGCGCACGAGCAGCAGGCCCGCATCGTCCGCGTCCCTCGCGGCCGCGAGCGCCGCGAGGGCTCGTTCTTCCAGCGCGCGCGCCCGCGCCGGCTCGCCGGTGCGCTTCAGCGTGGTGGCGAGATTGGTGCGCGCCGCGACGAGCAGCGGATCGCCGTCGTCGAGCTTCCCTTCCCGCGCCGCGAGCACGCGCTCCTGCAGCAATCGCGCGCCGGGAGCGTCGCCGAGATCCGCGATGGTGGCGGCGAGGTTCGCGCGCGCGCCGACCACGTCCGCATGTTCGGCCGGAAGCGTCCGCTCGAACGATGCGAGGACCTGCTCCTCGAGCTTGCGGGCGGCGTGCAGATCACCCAGCGCTTTCAGCGTGATGGCGAGGTTCTGCCGCACGAACTGCAGGTCGCGATGGTCCGGCGGGAGGATGCGCTCGCGGACCTCGAGCACTCGTTCCTGCAACCGCCGCGCTTCCGCGGGTCGGCCGAGCTGGTACAGGACCGCGCCGAGGTTGTTGCGTGACGCCTGCAGTTGCGCGTCGTCCGCCGGGCGAGTCCGTTCGAGAACGCCGACGACCTTCTCCATCAGCGCGCACGCGGGGCCCGGCTCGCCGGACACGCGGAGCGCGATCGCGAGGTTCTGGCGGGCGACCTGCAGTTCGAACGAATCGTCGGGCACCGTCGCTTCGAACGCCCGGACCACGCGCTCGAACAGATCGCGAGCGCCGGCGACGTCCCCGCGACCGAATCGAGTGACCGCGAGATTCATGCGCGCGGTGCGCAGATCGGGGTCGTCGTCCGACACCGTCCGCTCGAACGACGCGAGCACCTTCTCCTCGAGTCGCAGCGCGCCGGCGTCGTCGCCCAACCGTCCGAGGGTGACGGCGAGGTTGCGGCGCGCTCGCTGCACGTCGCGGGAATCGGCCGGCAGCGTCGCTTCGAGCCGCTCGAGGACGCGCTCTTCGATCGCACGCGCGCCGGCGACGTCTCCCTGATCCTTCAGAACGAGGGCCAGGCCCTGCCGGGGCGGGACGAGTTCCGCCGGGTCCTCGCCGAGCGCGGTCACGATCGCGGCGATCGAACTTTCGAAGCGCGCGCGGGCGGCAACGAGATCGCCCGATTGCCACAGGGTGATGCCCAGCGACTGCCACGCGTCGCGAAGCTCCGAATCGCCGGCGTCGCGCCCAGTCTCGAGGCGACGAACACGGGCTTCTCCCGCCGTGCGAGCGAGCGCGAGGTCGTTCACCTCGTGCGCGCGGCGCGCGATCGCGGCGAGGAGCGGGTCGATCGGGTCGCCGTTCGCGGCGCCGATCGCATCGAACGCCGGTGCGCCGGCGAGTCGGTCGAATGCCGAGTGGAGCGCCGTGCGAGCTGCATCGAAGTCGCGCGTCGATTGCGCGGCGGCCGCCGCGTCGACGGCGTCGCGGGCGGCGGCGATCGGATCGTCCGACCGAGCGGCGCCCGCAGCCGGACCATCCTGCGCGAGCGCGAGCAGACTCGTGACGACGAGCGTCGCGAACACGTCACTTCTCCCGGAGCGCCTGCTCCAGCTCGGCGATCCGCCGGCGCTGCTCCTCGACCACGTCTTCCCACTTCTCGATGCGGACCAGCTCGCAAAACGCGGTCTCGCGGCGCTGCCACTCGTCCTTCAGGCGCTCGGCGTCGTCGTTCGCGGGCGGCGGCGGCGGGCCGAGCGCGACGGCGTGCGCGCAGCGTTCGTCGAGCCGCGACGCGTGCTCGGCGAACGTCGC
>CAZBOK010000605.1:0-2393 GCA_964493525.1 uncultured Phycisphaeraceae bacterium
CCAGAGGTCGACGTAGACCGTCATCAGGTCGAGGACCGGTCCGATGAGCGAAGGCGGCGTCTTCGCGACATCGGGCGCCGTCCACTGGTAGTCGGGCGCGAGCGACACGAGCTGATGCGTCCCGGCGCCATCCGCCGGCAGCGCGATCTCCTTGTCGTTCACGACGAGCCGGCTCCACGCGACGTCCTCGACGAACGCGTCCTTCCCTTTCCGCGCCACGGCGGTCGCGACCGCGCAGTAGCGCAGGAGCTTCACGCGATCCTGGTTCGACGCCGTCATTTTGTACGTGATCGTTTCGCCGTCGCGGTAGCGCCGCGTGATCGACGGCGTCGGAGGCGTCGCCTTCGCGTCGTCCGCCGCGGCGATGCACGGCGCGCACGCGAGGAGGACGGCGACGATCGCGAAGCGGAGGTGGCGGCGAGACGGGGCAGTGACGGCGTTCATCGACGTTTCCGTTCTGGTGCGAGCCCCTCGCAGAACACGCGCATCTCGGCGGCGAGGGTCCGGTAAGTCGTTCGGAACGGCGGGCCTTCCACGGCCCACATCGCCGTCAGTCCGAGATGCATCGACTTGAAGACGAGGAGCAGTTGGTCGAGCGGCACGTCGCCGCGGATCGCGCCGCGGTCGCGCAGGTTCTCGAAGAGCTTCACGAGCGGCGGGTCGGTCACCTGCTGCATCGCGACCAGCGCGGGCAGGAAGTCCGCCGTGCGCGTCATCATCTCGCCGAGGAAGACGCGCACGAACTTGTGGTGCGGCGCCTTCAGGCGAAACTGCGTCGCGATGAATCGCGACAAGACCTCTGCCGCGGGCAGCGAGTCGTCGGTGATGCGCGCGGCCTTCTGCTGCACGCGCGCCTCGAGGTCGAGCAGGAACGCCACCACGATGTCTTCCTTGGTGCGATGGTGGCTGTAGATCGAGCCCTTCGCGACGTCCGCCGCGGCGGCGATCTCGTCGACCGTGACCGCCTCGATGCCGCGCTCGCCGAACAGGCGGACCGCCGCATCCAGGATGCGCCGGCGGGCGTCCGCCTTCTTCCGCTCGCGGCGCGATCCATGAACCTCATTGACCATGGTCGAATATGACTACGGTCATGTTTTCGCGCCGTCAACCTGCGAATCGCGGCGCGGCTGCTACAGCGCGACGTCGGCGGTGCGGCCGGGCGCCACTTCGAACTCGCGGGGTGCGCCGTTCGGATCGTCGGTCGTGAGCCGGTAGCGCCCGGCCGGGAGGAAGTGGACGACTTCGGCGCCGTGTGCGATCCCCCCCGCGCGCCGCTCGACGCCGTCGGCGCCGACGATCGAGTACCGCCACGTCGGCTCGGGCGTGCAGTCGCGGAAGCGGTAGAGGCGGACGACGCCCCCCGCGACCGGCGTGAGCTCGACGCGCTGGTCGCCGCCCGCGACGACCTCGACCGGCTCCGCCGCCGCGAACGCGATCGTCCGCGACCCGCCCTCGATCCGATACCGGCCCGGCGCGAGGTGCTCGATCGACGCGGTGCCGTCCGCGCCGAGCGTCGCGCTCGCCGGGAGCATCGGACCCGGCGCGTTCTCGACGGGAGTCAGCGCAACGCTCGCGTCGCGCGCCGCCGCGCCTGCGTCGATCGCGAGCGTCTCGCCGCGCTCGAGCGCAACCACGACGCCGCCGGCGGTCGCGCCTTCCTTCACGTCGACCTCCGCGCTGAACGCCGGCGCGTAACCGGGAGCGACGGCGAGCACGTGCCACCGCCCCACCGGCACGGCGTTCATCCGGAAGTTCTCGTCGCGCACGAACAGCTCGTCCGCGGCCGGCAGCCACGGCACGGCTTCCGGCGGATCGACGGCGCGGATGCGCAGCGCGAAGCCCGCCACCGGCGCGCCGCTCTTCGCGTCGATGACGCGGCCCGCGATGATGCCGCAGCGGATCGCGGTCGTGATCGACGCTGCGGTGATCCCGGCCGGCGACAGCACGACGTCCATCGCGGTCGAGTCGGGAAGATCGAACCGATTCGCGTTCGCGAACCCCGCCGCCTGGACGCTCATCGACTTCAGCGCGGCCGGCAGTCCGCGCACCGCGAACTTCCCGTCGTCGCCCGCGCGCGCCGACTGCGTCACCTCGAACGACCCGTCGACCGGGTCCGGCTCGGCGCCGGTCACCGACACGAGAGCGCCGGCGATCGGCTCACCGCGCGCGTCGACCACGCGGCCCTCGAACGTCCGCCCGCGCGCGAGGACGACGTCGCCGACGTCGACCACGTCTGCAACGTCGTGCGCGAACGCGCGGCGCGCGGGGAGGAGTCCGTCCGCCGAGAAGTCGAGCACGAACGGGCGTGCATCGCTCGCATCGACGGCGAACCGGCCGTCGGCGTCGACGCGGCGGAACTCCGCGCGGCCGTCCGCGGGCGGCGTGCCGTCCGG
>CAZBOK010000606.1:0-2392 GCA_964493525.1 uncultured Phycisphaeraceae bacterium
ACCGCCGTCGACGACGACGCGCGTCGCCGGTGGCTCGGCGTCCGTCCGGAAGGAATGGACGTTCGAGGTCGTCGATCTCGCCCTCGTGCCGCGCGAGATCCAGGTCGGCGAAGCGAAGGCGACGCTGCTCGTGCTCGACGAGTCGCTCGTGCGCCGCCTGATCAAGTCCGCCGGCGTCCGCTCGATTCCCGGCCTGCGCATCTACCAGGACGCCGGACTTGCGGTGAAGCGATGAGCGACTCGAAACTGTGCGTGTGCGCGCCGGACGGTACTCCGAGCTGCGGCGAGAGCTGGACCATCGTCCGCGACGGCACCTACTTCTGTTCTCGAGAGCGCGGCCACTTCGGGTCGCACGTCGCCTGCAAGGCCGAAACCCATCGACTCTCCGTCTGGGATCATCCGACCGACCGGCGCGACGGTGCGGGGATGCGCGAGCGGTTCGAGATCCTCGAGCGGGAGATCGCGGCCGTCCGGAAAGAGATCGGCGAGCTCCGCTTCGAGACCAGCGACAGCGACGAGGAAGCCGCGGAGCGCGAGACGCGGCTCCGCACCGCGTTCGAGGTCGCGGCGTCGGACGAGATCAAGCGTCACGCCGCGTCGATCGCCGCTCGGCTAACCGCGCTCGAGCGATTCAACGGCGCGATCGCGGCGTTGCTCCCGCGCGGCGCGGTATGGAGCGGCGCTGGCGAGCGGATCGACGAGCTTGCGAACACGCGCAAGAGCGTCGACGCCGCGCATCGCCGGCTCCGCGCGCTCGAGGTCGTGCTCGCGAAGGTTGCCGCGGTACTCCTCGCGCCGACGGCGACGGAATGAACAACGGCGCCGCGGCCGCGTCGGATCGTCCGACACGGCGCGGCGCCGCGGGGCGACGGGCGCGGTCCCGAGTTCGCGCGACCCGTCGCCCCGATACTCCTACCCCAACGACACGGAGAACGACCTATGACAGAGAACGACTCAACCGTCGACCCGGCCGCCGCGGCGCTCGACCTCTGGAATCAGAACGAGGACGAGCGGCGCCGGATCATCGAGCTCAACATCCGCGAAGTCGCGGCGACGCGGCAGCGCGTGGCGAACTTCCTCGCGCTGTTCGCGGACGAGACGCGGCTCGAGGAACTGCCCGCGGACGCCGGAGACTGCTACCCGGACGATCCAACGGATTCGTTTTGCGAGGCCGGCGCGGCGATGCGGAAGTTCCTGATCGAGCTCCGCGGGCAATTCGTCGAGTCGCGGCGCGCGCGCGCAGCCGGCCTCGCGGACGACATGAACCTCCTCGAGCGCGGTCCGTACGCGATAGCGTGCCAGGGCGAGGAGTGGCTCGTGCACGGTCCGCACGGACCCGAAGCGACGTTGCGGGATCGGAGCGCCGCCGCGCGGCTCGCGATCCGCTTCAACCTCGCGCACCTGAGCGGCGAGCGGAAGGCGGACCCGTCGGCGGCGCATAGCGGCCGCGTCGTGCCGCTGCGCAAGGTCGAGTCGACCGAGCCGTCGCCGCCGGTCGCCGCGCCGGACGCCGGCGACAAGATCAACCCCGCAGTCGGAGGAACCGAGTAATGTCAGGCAAGAAGAAGACCCCGAAGAAGAAGGGATCGCGCGCCGTCGTCGGCCGCGAGCAGACCGAGAACGTCGAGTTCGAAGGGACCGACTTCCCGCAGAAGCGCGGAGAGCTCCGCGGCGACGGGACCGAGGAGCGCGACTTCCCGCCGCCGCCCGACGACTCGCACGAACCCGACGACCAATCCGAGGACGACGTCGACCCGGCCGACTTCGGCCAGTCGGTCGCGCCGCCCGCGGACGCGAAGCAAGCGGAGCTCACGGACGCTAGCGGCACTTCGCTGCGCGACGGCATCGACGACGAGGACGACCACGGCGCCCCGAGCGAACCGGAGCGGCCGCCGGCGCTCGGCGTCGAAGAGCTCTCCGTGCGGCTCGTGGCGCTCGTCGAGCGGCCGTCGTTCGACATTGTCAACGCGGCGCCGGAGAACCGAAAGCGCATCGTCCGCGGCCGGCTCGAGATCGCGCTCGACGCGATCGGCGCCGCGCGCAAGACGATGCGCAAAGGGCTGATGCCCGACGAGCGCGACCTCGAGGATGCTCTCCTCGAGCTCGCCGCGTGCCGCGGCATCGTCGAGACCACCGGGATGGGCGACGAATGAACGCGCTCGACTACACGTTCGCCGGCGTGTGCGCGGTCGGTCTCGGCGTCGCGGTTCGAATGATCTTCGGCCGCGTGCGCCCGACGCCGGCGGAGCGGTTCGTGCTCGGCGCCTGTCGCTTTTCGCCGACGCGCGCATTCCGAATCGGCGACTTCGGCGGCACGGTGGGCGCCGCCGAACTCGAGGCTTTCCGCGTCTGCATCCGGCGCGGATGGATCGAGCCGGTCTTCGGCGTCGGC
>CAZBOK010000607.1:0-2387 GCA_964493525.1 uncultured Phycisphaeraceae bacterium
CGATCCACGCCTGCACCGGAGCGTCGCCGTCGCCCTTCGCGATCTGCGGGTTGCCAATCCGGCCACGACGTTCGAGCCGAGCACGCGCAGGAGTCCGCCGACGACGATGCCGGCGCCGCCGTCGCCGCTCGCGAAGCAGTTCGCGCCGTCGAAGTATCCCCACCCGCCGCGGCCGCCGATGACGGTCGACCCCGCGACCAGCAGGGTGCCGGAGGCCAGCTCGATGCACGCCGCGCCGGCCTGCGATGGGAACACCTGCGTGAGGAACGGCGGGACGCCGGCGTTCATGCCGCCGCCGCCGGTGAGCCAGCAGCCGTACGCCGCCACGTTCGAGTTCTCCACGCGCAGCGCGGGGCTCGGCTCGCCGTCCGGCGCGAAGTCCGTGCGACCGTCCTTGCCGTGAACCGAGCACCGTGCGAGCGTCACGCTCGCGGAGTTCACGACGAGCACCTGCGGCCACACCGTCGGCCCGAGCTCGTTGATCGTGGTGTCGATCGTCACGTCCTCGATCTCGACCGGTCCCGCGCAGTCGCGCACCTCGATCGCCGTCGTGACGGAGTGATGGATCTCGAATCGGCCGCGCACGACGACGTGCTGCGCCGCGGACAGGTTCTTGACGACGAGTTTCGGGAAGTCGTGGAAGCTCGAGAAGATCGGCTCGCACACGATCGTGAGGCTCTTGCCGTCGATCGTCGCCGGCAGGTACGGGCCGCCTTTCACGATCAGCACGTCGCCCTCCTGCGCGGCCTGGATCGCGGCCTGCAGCTCCGCGAAATCGCGATCGATCGAGAGGCTCGAGACCGTGAAGACCTGGTTCGCGGCGAGCACGGCGCCGCCGATGCAGAGGGAGAAGAGGACGGCGGACGCGACGGCTCGGATCGGGCGCACGAACATGGACGACTCCGACGGAATGCGGGAGCGCGGCGCGCATCAGAGCGGCCCGCGCGCGAGCGAGGGGCCACCGGAATCGTGCGCGGCGACGCGCGGTCGTCGTGGCGGGACGAATCGCGCGCGATCAGGCGGAGCCGAGCGAGATCGCGAGGCCCGCGCTCGCCGATGCGCCGAACGTCGCGGCGGCGTCGACGCACCACGCCTGGAGATCGATCATCCCTGCGAGCGACGGCGTGGAGGGAATCGTCGCCGGCCACGACGTCGCTCCGGCGCCGGCCGCGCCCGGGGCGCCGCCGAGCACGAACGCGACGGTGATGGTCGGGACGACGAGCAGCGTTCCGCCGAGGAGCGGAGACGACGCGGTCGACGTGCCGAGGAGCAGCGTGCCGGGCGCGCCGCCGCGTCCGTTCGTGATCGACAGCGTGATCGCGGCGCCGAGGTCCGGGCATCCGCTCGCGCCGAGCTCTGGCGTCGCGCCGCCCGCGCCGGATTTGCCCGTGCCGTAACCCGCGATCGATCCGAAGCACGCGGAGAACTCCGACGCACCGACGTCGAAGCCGAGGAGCGCGGGCCGATGCCGTCCTTCGTAGTCGTCGCCCGGCGCGCCGGTCGGAGTGCCGGCGTCGATCGCGGGCGAGCCGGCCTTCAGGTGGTAGTCGCCGCTCGCGGGAGCGACGAAGAGCTGCGCCGGCGTCGCGATGAACGAGTGCGCGTCCTGCCCCGTCATCGACCGCCACTGCGCGAGCGACACGAACACGTCGTCGATCGAGAAGCGATCCTTCACCGCGTTCCAGTCGCACGCGAGTCCGGGGAGGCAGTCGCTCGTCAGCTCGACGGCGCCGTGCGACGGCTGGTCGTTCACGAACACGTTGTTGCGCGCGATGGTCTGCACCGCGCCGTTCTTCAAGTTGAGCGCGAAGCGTCCGTCCGATGCGACGTGCACCGTGTTGTTCACGACGAGGTTGCCGGACGACGGGCCGCCGCCGTCGATGCGGTACAGCGAGATGCCGCTCGCGTGGTTGTCGTACAGCACGTTGTTCCGGATCACCGAGTTCTGCACGCCGTCGCAGTTGATCGCCGAGCCGCCGCCGCCGTTTCCGCCGTTCCCGTGGATCACGTTCCGCTCGACGAGTGCGCCGGTGATGATGCCTTCGTCGCCGACGTTCACGTCGCCGTTCATGTGGATGCCGCAGCCGTGGTTGCCCCACGAATGGTTGCGCCGCACGACCGGACGGTCGCCGCTGTTGCCGACGTAGATCCCGTGCTCCGCGACCGAGCGCGAGCATTCGTTCCGCTCGATCAGCAGGTCGTCGACGAAGCCGGTCAGGATGCCCCAGCGCCCGCACTGGTCGCAGCGGTTCGCGCGGATCGTGACGTCGCTCGCTCGCGCGCCGGTGTCGCCGACGGTGCGGATGCCGGTGATGCTCGTGGCCGGATCGTTCGAGCCGATCACCGTGAACCCTTCGACGATCACGTGCGATGCGCCCTCGAGGTTG
>CAZBOK010000608.1:0-2384 GCA_964493525.1 uncultured Phycisphaeraceae bacterium
ACTGTCCGCCGTGGATCACGATCGTCGTTCCGGGCGCCGCCGCCCCGATCGCGCTCTGTGGATCGGGGAAGTCCGCGGGAACGTCGATCACTCCCGCGAGCGACCGGGAGGCGAACGCGACGAGCAGGAACAGCGCGATGCGAACGACCATGGTGCGATCCAGCGACGAGCGCGCGGCGGCGCCGGATCGTACTCGATGATCGTCGTCATCTCGGACCGCCGCTCGCTCGCCGCACGATTACGGATTCGACGGCTTCTTTCCGCTGAGCACGACGCGCGAGAGAACGGCGGAGTCGCCGACGTGCATCTCGCCGGCGATCTTCCGCGGCGCGAAGAACCCGGTCGTCGAGTCGATCTTCCCTTTCACCGCGAGCGACAGCGCCGCGAAGCGGATCCGCGAATCGAAGCCGAACGACTGCAGCCCGGCGAACTCGCGCGACTTGTCGGCCGGGTTCGTCGACGCCGTGCGTCCGCAGAACGCGAAGCCGTTCGCGCCGAGCACGTCGCCGACGTGTTCCGGGACCGCGTCGAAGTCGACGAACACGGCCGCGGACCCCGGGAAGATCGAGATCACCGCGTTGCCCTTGTTGATCTCGATCGTCGGCCGGACCAGCACCGGATCCGACGGCGGCTCGAACTGCTCGGTGTGCGCCTTCAACTTCGTCTTGAAGCGGAACGGCACGAACGCGATGTCGTTCGGCGCGGTCGGGACGCCGTTCACCACGACGCCGATCGTCCGGACCACGGCGCCGTCGGCGTCGAGAGCGACCACGCTCTTCGTCGTCTTGTCGGCGACCCACGTGAATCCGTCCGGGCCGGGAGCGAGCCCGCTCATGTCCTCGTTGGTCAGCTCCGGGATCAGGTCGTCACCCTTCACGCCGGTGCGCGCATCGATGCGGCGGATGCGATCGTTCGTCGGGTCGAGAACGAGCAGCGTGCCCGCGGCATCGAACGCCACGCGAATGCCGTTTTGCACCGCCGCGATCGAGCGCAGGAGTTCGCCGGCCGGCGAGACGACGAACACCTTCCCGACCGCGGTGTCGGACGCATAGAGCAGCCCGTCCGGGCCGAGCTCCGCGTCGACGACGTTCACGAGCCCCGCGTTGACGAGGATCTGCGGCGTCGAGCCGGGGCGCGCGCGATCGAGGTCGTCGTTGCTGGCGTCGAAGAACAGCACGTCGGAGTCGAATCCGACTCCGAGCAGGTGGAGCGCGGCCACGGCTTCCGTGACCGTGCCGACGACGGATCCGCTCGCGTCGATCACCACCACGTCGGCGTCGTTGCTCGACAACACCGTGCCGTCCGCGGCGATCGCGATGCGCTTCGAGACGCCGGGCGCGAACACGCCCTTCGTCGCGCCGGACGGGTCGATCTCGACGATCCCGGAATCGGTCGCGACGAGCAGCGTGTTGCCGGGGAGTTGTTCCGCGGAGCGCGCGCACGGAGCGACGAGCGCGACCGCGGCGGAGAGCGCGAGGAAGGCGATGAAGGGGCGATGCATCGATGTCTCTCCGGGTCCGTTCAGTCGTTCAGGATCTTGTTCGACTTCAACGTCGCGCGCAGGACGCCGGCGGACGACGACACGGCGATCGAGCCGACGATCGCGTCGGGCGCGAACCCTTTCAGCTTCCCCGTCGCGGCGCCGTCGAACTCGAGCCCGATCGACGCGAACGTCACGTTCGTCCCGCGGCCGAGCAACTGGCGGCCGATCGCGATGCGGCTCGCGCCGCGCCCTTCGAGCGGCGCGAACGCCGTCGCGAACGCGAGCGCGTCGGACTCGATCCCCGGTCCGATCGCTCCGCCGTCGGCGAAGTCGATCAACACCGTGCCGCCGCCGGGCGCGATCGAGACCACGGCGCTCTCGCCGATCTTCACCGCGTCCGCTTCGACCGGCTGCAGCGCCCCGGTGCAGCGCGCCTTGAACCGATACGGAGCGAACGCGATCGACTGCACCGCTCCGCCGACGGGGATCGTGCGCAGCACCGTCCCGTCGCGGTCCATCTCGATGACGGAGTTCGCGGTGCCGGCGAAGACGTGTCCGTTCGGCCCGATCGCGAGACCACGCGTGATGTTCGTCGGCGGGTTCGGCGTGAGCGACGACACGATCGCGATGCCGGAGGTGGAGTCGGTGAACCGCCGGATGAGGTTCTGGGTGTTGGAGAGGATCAGGACGTCGCCGGTCTCGTCGACGCACACGCTGGTCGGCGCGTCGAACGATCCGTTGCCGTCGATGCGCCGCAGGAAGTCACCGTCGTTCGAGAACACCGCGAGCGATTCGGTGCCGAACTCGAGGACGTAGAGGCGACCTTCCGGGCCGAACGCGAGGCCGATCGCGTCGTCGAGCACGCCGCCCTGCGAGCCGCCGTCGAAGTTCGTGACGAACC
>CAZBOK010000609.1:0-2381 GCA_964493525.1 uncultured Phycisphaeraceae bacterium
AGCGTTGCTCGACGCGGTCGACCAACGTTTCGACGGCGTCGCTCGCGTCGAAACTGTCGCGCAGCGTTTCCTGCGCGGCTTGGATCAGCGCGCGGAGCTGCGCGCAGTCGCGGACGATCTTCGCGTGGTGGCGTGCGCCCGCCGCAGAAGGAACGCTTTCGAGGAGGCGGATGAGCGCGTCCGGTCCGCCGACGGTCTCGAGCGACTTGCGCCGCTTCAACTCGTCCTTCAGCGTGACGACGTCGATCGACGAACCGGCGAGCTCTTCGAGTCCGCGGATCGCCTCGAACACGAGCCGGTGCGTCGTGACGTAGAAGTCGTCCGGTCGCAGCAGGTGCACGAGCTCGGTGATGACGTCGCGGTCGAGCAGCATCGCGCCGAGCAACGCGGACTCGGCGTCCGCGTCGTGCGGAGGAACGCGCTCGTGAGAACGCGGATCGAGGACCACGCACTCCCTCCCCGGAGACTCGCCGAACTCGGATCGATCAGGACGGTGCGCGCGCCAAGGCGGCGCCGCGCGCGGAGGGGCAGTGTAGCGTCAGGACTTTTCGGCGTCGGCGGCCGGAGCCGCGGCGGGCGCGGACTTCGCGCTCGCTTCGGCGGCCTGCGCCTTCTCGTCCTTCTCATCCTTCTCAGCGATGACCCACAACTTGATCTCGGTGCGCACGCTCTCGTGGAGGACGACCGAGACGTTGTAGACGCCGACTTCCTTGATCGGAGCCGCGAGTCGCAGCATGCGCGGCTCGAGCTCGATCCCCTGCGCGGCGAGCATCTCGAGGATGTTGGCCGACGTGACGGAGCCGTAGAGATGGCCTTCGTCGGAAGCCTTCTGCGTGACGTTCAGAGTCACGCCTTCGAGGCGGCCGACCAGCGCCTTCGCGCGGTCGGCGCGTTCCTTCTCTTCCTGCTCGTACTTCAAGCGCAGACCTTCGAGGCGCTTCAGGTTGTCGGCGCTCGCACGAACGCCGAGCTTCTGCGGAATGAGGAAGTTGCGCGCGAAGCCGTCGCGAACGTTGATGAGGCTGCCGCGGCGGCCGACCGAATCGACGTCCTGGATGAGGATGATCTGCTGCATTGCGATGCGTCCGTTCAGTGCGTTCGGGGGCGAGCGATCAGCCGACGAAGGGGAGGAGCGCCATGTACCGCGCGTGCTTCACCGCCGTCTTCAGGCGGCGCTGCGACCACGCGGAGTTGTTGGCGCGCTTGCGGGAGAACAGCTTGCCCTGCTGCGTGCAGAGCTTCTGCAGGATCCCGACGTGCTTGTAGTCGAACAGCTCAGCGGCCTGCGTCCGCGAGACGCGGACCTTCTGGCGATCGCTGAACTTGCGGTACTTCTTCTTCTTCTTCGCGGCGTTGTTTCGATCGTTGCGTCGACCGGCCATGGCTCAGTTCACTCCGTCGTTCTTGTTTGTGCGCGGTGAGCGCGTCACTCGCGAGGTTCGTCCACGCCGACCACGGCGTTGAACTCGTCGGGCACGCGCGTCGCCGCCACCAACTCGTCGCCGCCGCCTTCGACCTTTCGCTCGATGCCCGCGAGGCGCTGCTGCGCTTCCGCGAACGTCTCGAGCGGCTTCTCCATCGCCGCGTCGAGCTTCAGCACGAGGTGCCGCAACACCAGGCTCGAGAGGCGCACTTCGCCGCGCAGCTTCGCGACGGTCTCCTGATCACCCGTGAAGTAGGTGAGGAAGTACACGCCGTGCGTGACGCGCTTGATCGAGTAGGCGAGCTTGCGCTCATCCCACTTCTTCAACTGATGCACGGTGCCGCCCGACTTCTCGATGAGTCCCTTCACGTGCTCCGCCAGGTAGTCGGTGTCCTTCCGCGCTTCCTGGTTGTGAGTGAGGAACATGCCCTCGTAGTGCTTCAACTGCGCTCTCCGTTCGTGCGTGTCTCGCGCTCTCCGGCCGGTCCCACTCGGACGCAGCGCAGAAAGTGCGACGATTACACGCCGTTATACCGACTCATCAAGGATTCGACAGGGGTCCCGTCGAGCCAATCTTCTGCTGCATCCGCCGCGCGATCGAACGCCTCGGCGGCCGCCTGCCGGTCCGCAGGCTTGAACCGTTGGAGGACGAACGTCTCCCACGGCATGCGATCGGGCGCCGGACCCACGCCGACGCGCAGCCGCCCGTAGTCGCGCGTCCCGAGTGCGTCGGTGATCGATCGCAGGCCGTTGTGCCCGCCTTCGCTCCCCGTCGCACGCAACCGCAGGCGGCCGAGCTCGAGGTGGATGTCGTCGACGACGACGAGCACGTCCGACGGCTCGACCATGAAGTCCTTCATCACCATGCGCAACGGACCCCCGCTGCGATTCATGTACGTCAGCGGCTTCACCAGCAGGAACGGGCCGGCCTTCCCGTCTTTGCATTCCGCGACCGTCG
>CAZBOK010000610.1:0-2355 GCA_964493525.1 uncultured Phycisphaeraceae bacterium
GGCACGAGCGCGATGCACCAGTTCCGGCGGTCGCCGTGCGTCCGGTCGAGATCGGCGCGCAGGAGCTCGAGCCCGCGGCGCAACCGCGTATGCACCGTTTCCTGCGGGACGCTCATCGCCTGCGCGATCGCGCGCCGCGACTTCCCTTCGAGGTATCGCAGCACGATCGTCGTCCGCCACGGCTCCGCAAGGCGGAACACCGCGTCGACCAGCGCACGCCGCATCGCCTCGTCGTGCATCGCGTCGCCGATCGGCGGCTCCCGCTCGGGGGACGCCGCAGCGCGTTCGCGCGCGACTCGCCGCGCGTCGCCGAGCGCGAGCTTCGCCGCCACCTTGCGAACGACCGACGCGAGCCACGCGCGGGAGCCGTGCGGGTCGGCCGGGTCGCGCGGCCCGCGCCGGATCGCGGCCAGCCACGTCTGTTGGACGACGTCGTCCGCGCTCGCTTCGTCGAGCACGAGCCGGCGCGCGAGCCCGCGGACCAGCGTCCGGTGAGCGAGCAATTGTTCGAATTCGTGCGTCGTGTGATCCATGACCATGAGTCCGCGCGGTCGGCGCATCGGGTCTCGCGAAACACCATAATCCCGGCCATGCCCGACCCGCGCCCGACGCTCCTGGTGGTCCTGCCGACCGACCGTGACGACGAGTGGCTCGCGAGCCCGTGGATCGCGCGCCAGTGCCGCATCGAGCCGCTCGGCAGCCTCGCCGACGTGCTGCGCGACGACTTCGACGAAGGCGCGTTCTTCGACTCGTCGGTCGCGCGACTCGCAGCGCGCTCCGACGTCGCGGGCGTGATCGGCACCGATGACTTCCCCGCGTCGTTCGTCGCCGCGCTCGTCGGCGAGCGGCTCTCGCTGCCCGCGCCGCCGGTGAGCGGCGTCTTCCTCGCGCAGCACAAGGCGTACTCGCGCGACGTGCAGGCGCGCGCCGCGCCCGACGCGACGCCGCGCTCCACGGTGATCGACCTCGCGCGACCGCCGCGTCCCGAGGCGCCGCCGCTGCCGTTCCCGTTCTTCGCGAAGCCGGTGAAGTCGTTCGCGTCGGTCCTGTCGCGGCAGATCGACGACGCGGCGGCGCTCGCGCGGTTGCTCGACGAGGCGCGCACGCAGCTCCCGTCGGTCGCGCGCGGGTTCGACGACCTCGTCGCGCGCAGCCGCATCGATCCGATGTTTCGGTTGATCGGTTCGCAGGCGCTCGTCGCCGAGGAGCTGATCCGCGGCCGGCAGGTGACGCTCGACGGCTTCGTCGACCGCGGCCGAGTGCACGTGATCGGCATCGTCGACTCGCACTTCCTCGAAGGCACGCGCTCGTTCCAGCGCTTCGAGGCGCCGTCCGATCTGCCGTGGTCGGTGCAGGAGCGCATGGCCGATGTCGCGCGGCGCGTCGTGCTCGCGCACGGCCTCGACCGCGTGGTGTTCAACGTCGAGCTGTGCTGGGACCGCGCGACCGACGCGATCCGCGTGATCGAGCTGAACCCGCGCATGGCGTCGCAGTTCGTGCCGATCTACCGCGCCCTGTTCGGCATCGATCTCTACGCGATCCAGGTCGCGCTCGCGCTCGGCCGCGAAGTCGACGCGCGGGACACGTTCGCGCCGCCCGACGCGATCGTCCGCGCGCACGGCGCGGCCGCGAGCTTCGTGCTGCGCTCCCGCGAGGACGCGGTCGTGAGGCGCGTGCCGGCGCCGGCAGAGATCGCCGCGTTGCGCGCGCGCTTCGACGGCGCGCGCGTCGAGTTGCTGGCCGCCGACGGCGAGCGGCTCTCGGACCACTTCCAGGACGGCGAGACGTTCCGCTACGCGATCGTCGACCTGCGCGCGCGGGGACGCGCGGAGTTGCAGGAAGCGTTCGAAGCGGCGAGCGGGATGCTGCGGTTCGAAATGGGGTGAAGGGAACTAGGATCTCGGATCTCGGGGACGAGGCTCGGCCCCGGGCACGTGAGTCGGGGATCGAGACTCGGGGAGTCCGACTCCCACTCACGAGTTCTCGCGCGCGGCGCCGAGCCACGGCCCCGCGGACCGAGTTCCTCGCGTCGCGGGCTTTGACCCGCGCGGCAGATTTCGTAGGTAGGGGCGCATGCTCATCGCCTCCATTCTCGTTGCCACGCTTCTCACGCTCGCTCCCGAGCCGACGCGCGTTCGCGTCGAAGTCGATCCGCGCGTCGAGCTGCTCACGGTGATCTTCCGATTGAGCGGAGCGGAGGAGTTCAACTCCGCGCGGACGCGGTCGCCCTACACCGACGACGTCGACAAGTGGTTCGCGAAGTTCCGCGACCACGCGGCGGTCGCGGCCGCGCGCAAGCTCCGCGAGGAACACGGCATCAGCTACGACACCGTCGCGACGTTCGCGCTGCACGTG
>CAZBOK010000611.1:0-2352 GCA_964493525.1 uncultured Phycisphaeraceae bacterium
CAGCGGCCGATTCCAACGCGCCGGCGCTCCTCGGCCGCGTCGAGCGCCGCGCGCGCGCCGCCGCGTCGTCGCTCGCGCAGCGGCAGCACGAGCGTCGTCATCGTCGTCTGCGCGAGCGCGGCGAGGATCGACTCGAGGCTCGAGATCGCCGCCGCGAAGATCCCCGCGATGATCAACCCGGAGAGGCCGGTCGGGATCACGTCGAGGATGAACACCGGAAAGATGCGGTTGCCGTTCTCCGCGACGATCCGGCCCGACTCGGGCGAGAGCGGATGCTGGTGGTAGTAGGCGAACAGGCCGGCGCCGACGCAGAGCATCAGCAGCGGCACGATGGCGCCGCCGAAGCTCGCGATCACCGAGAGACGCGCGGCCCGGACGTCGCGGCAGCAGAACATGCGCTGCGCCATCAATTGATCGGTGCCGAACACGCCGGTGTTGAACCACGTCACCGCGATCGCCGCGGTCCACACCGTGAATTCCTTGGTCGGATCGGGGTCGAAGTCGAGGATCTTGAACTTCCCCGCCTCGCTCCCGAGGCGCACGATCTCCGCGGCTCCGCCGTCGACGTGCCACACGACGGTGACGAGCGCGACGATCGCGCCGATCAGGAACACGCCGAACAGCACGACGTCGGTCCAGATGACGGTCGTGATCCCGCCGAGCAGCGTCCACACGACCGCGACCAGCCCGATCAGCCAGATCGACCACGTGAGCGCGGAGATCCCCGTCGCGGCGGCGAGCTGCGCGAGCGGAGCGCCGAGGATCAACTCGAGCACGATCGCCGTGAGGTACACGCGCGCCGCCTGGCCGAGGATCCCGCCCAGCGTGAAGAGCGCGGTGGTGACGTTGCGCACGCCGCCGCCGAGACGCGCGCCCATGTAGTCGTACGGCGAGTAGATCTCGCGCTCGAAGTACGCCGGCACGAACACCCACGCGACGATCACGCGGGCGAACAACGACGCGACCAACGCGAGCTGCAGGTACGTGAAGTTCCCGCCGGCCCCGTAGACGATCGCGGGCACGCCGACGAACGTGACCGCGCTGATCTCGGTCGCGATCGTCGATCCCGCCACGGCCCACCACGAAAGCTTGCGTCCGCCGAGGAAGAACTCGCGCACCGTCGCCGGCTTTCCCGAGAGCCGCGCGCCGAGCCAGGTCGTGAACGCCAGGTACCCGACGAGAACGGCCCAATCGATCCAGGTGAAACCGGAGGACGGGACCGCGGCGAGGACGGGCGCGAAGTTCATGGGGCGGGCGCGAGTCGAGCAGAACGACGGGGGCGATTCAACGCGCGCGGGCGGCGGCCGCCTCGTCCGCGATCACCACGACGTCGCGATGCTCCTGCAGGAACGACGCCGGCAGCTCCGGACGCGGCGGAGGCGCGAGCGCCGCCCGCAGCGCGCGCGCCTTCTCGGCGCCGAACGCGAGCAGCACGATCTTGCGGGCATCGAGAATCGTCGCGATCCCCATCGTGATCGCGTGCGTCGGCACCCGGTCGATCCCGCCGAATTCTGCGGCGACGCGGGCGCGCGTCGATTCGGCGAGCGCCACGCGCCGCGTCCGCGAATCGCGCGCGGACCCCGGCTCGTTGAACCCGATGTGCCCGTTCGCGCCGATGCCGAGCAACTGCACGTCGATGCCGCCCGCGGCGACGATCGCCGCTTCGTAGGCCGCGGCCGCGGCGGGAACGTCGGCGTTCGGCGTCGTCCCGTCGGGCAGATGGCGCCGCGCCGGCGCGAGTCCGATCGCGTCGAACAGGTGCGCGCGCATGAACGCGTGGAACGACACCGGATGGTCGTGCGCGATCGGGTGATACTCGTCGAGATTGAACGTCTCGACGTCCCACGACGACTTCGCGGCGCGGTCGCGGCGATGTCGCTCGACCAGCTCGCGGTACACGTCGATCGGCGTCTTCCCGGTCGCGAGCCCGAGCACTGCACGGCGCCCGCGCGCGTTCGCGGCGCGGACCTCCTCCGCGAGGAGCGCGGCCGCGGCCGCGGAAGCGGCGGCGCGATCGGGGAAGATTCGGAGCTGCGGCGCCGGCGGATCCATCGCGTCGCGGGACGGTAGCGGCGCGTCGCGGTCGCCGCTACGTTCCGCCGCGTGATGCGGCACGAGCACGCGCACCGCGCTCCGCGCGCGGCGATCGAACCGGGCGGCGAGCTCGTGACGGAGGACGTCGTCGCGACGGCGCCGTTCGCGGAGCTGCTCGCATCGTGGAACGTCGCGGTTCCGGGCGGCGCGGGCTTCGGGGTCGACGTCCGCGTCCGTGCGGTCGCCGGCGCGCAATGGTCGCCGTGGCTGCGCATCGGTCGATGGGGCGCGCGCGATTTCGACGCGCAGGAAGCCACC
>CAZBOK010000612.1:0-2334 GCA_964493525.1 uncultured Phycisphaeraceae bacterium
TTCAACCTCTACCCGTCGGCCGACGTGAACGGCGACACGCTGCGCGGCTTCAGCACCGGACAGTCGCTCGACGCGATGGAGAAGATCGCGCGCGAAGTGCTGCCCGAGGGCATGGCCTTCGAGTGGACCGACCTCGCGTACCAGGAGAAGTCGGCGGGCGACACGACGGCGTTCGTGTTCGGGCTCTGCGTGCTGCTCGTGTTCCTCTCGCTCGCGGCGCAGTACGAGAGCTGGCTCCTGCCCCTCGCGATCATCCTGATCGTGCCGCTCTGTCTCCTGTTCGCGCTCGCCGGCGTCTACCTGCGCGGTCTCGACAACAACATCCTGGTGCAGATCGGATTCGTCGTGCTGGTCGGCCTCGCCTGCAAGAACGCGATCCTGATCGTCGAGTTCGCGAAGGCGCAGGAGGAGGAAGGCAAGGACCGCTTCGCCGCAGCAGTCGAAGCCTGCCGCCTGCGCCTGCGGCCGATCCTGATGACGTCGCTCGCGTTCATCCTCGGCGTG
The DNA here is from genome assembly GCA_964493525.1 of uncultured Phycisphaeraceae bacterium. GTDB lineage: Bacteria > Planctomycetota > B15-G4 > B15-G4 > JADJEK01 > CAZBOK01. Next base: position 505 of record CAZBOK010000612.1, read on the forward strand.
CTGCCGCTCGTCGTCGCCACCGGAGCCGGCGCGGAGATGCGCCGCTCGCTCGGCACCGCGGTGTTCAGCGGGATGATCGGAGTCACCGTGTTCGGACTCTTCGTGACGCCGGTGTTCTACGTCGTGCTGCGCGGTCTCTCGATCAAGCTGCGGCGCGAGAAACCCGTGTCGGAAGAACCGGTCCACCCGGCGGTGTACCAGTGAGCGCGCGATCGCTGGTCGTCGCGTCGATCGCGTGCGCCGTCGCGGCGGCGATCTGGTCCTGCTCGGTCGGGCCCGACTACGTGCCGCCCGAGATGCCGTTCCCCGCGCAGTTCGACGTCGTCGAGCGCGCGAAGGGCGAGGCGGCGGCGTCGCAGCCCGCGGCGATCACCGAGTTGCCGCAGCCCGAGGAGTGGTGGACGCTGCTCGGCGACCAACGGCTGCAGGAGCTGATCGAGCACGCGCGCAACGGCAACCGCGACCTCGCCGCCGCGTTGTGGCGCGTCGAGGCGTCGCGCGCCGCGCGCGGAGTCGCCAGCGGCGAGTGGTTCCCGAGCGTCGACGGCCGCGGCGAGTATCGGCGCTCGCGCATCAGCGCGAACGGTCCGCAAGCGCCGCCGCCCGTCACGCCGCCGCCGAAGCCCGGATCGACGAAGCCGCCGAAGCCCGTGCAACCCGACATCGACGACACCAACCTCACGTCCGTCGGACTCGACGCGAGTTGGGAGCTCGACGTGTTCGGCCGCATCCGCCGCTCCGTCGAGGCCGCCGACGCCGGCGTCGAGGCGTCGATCGACGACGCGCGCGACGTGCAGGTCATCCTCCTCGCCGACGTCGCGCGCACGTGGGTCGAGGCGCTCACGTTCCAGGAGCGCCTCACGATCGCGCGCGCGAATGCCGAGTCCCAGAGCGGCACGCTCGATCTCACGCGCTCGCGCCGCGAGGCCGAGCTGTCCGCGTCGCTCGACGTCGCGCAGGCAGAGTCGAACCTCGCGCTCACGCGCTCCGAGATCCCGGCGCTCCTCGCCGGCCGCGACGATGCGCTCGACCGACTCTCGCTCCTGCTCGGCGAGGCGCCCGGCTTCACGCGCGCGCTCCTGCGCGACGGCGAGAGCACGATCCCGGTCGCGCCCGCGATCGCCGGCTTCGGCGTCCCGCGCGACGTCCTCGAGCGCCGGCCCGACGTCCGCGCCGCGGAGCGCCGACTCGCCGAGCAGACCGCGCGCATCGGCATCGCGACCGCGGATCTCTATCCGCGCTTCTCCCTCACCGGCAGCTACGGGTACGAGTCGATCGACGGCTCCCACACGCTCGACTCCGACAGCCGCACCTGGTTCGTCGGCCCCTCGTTCCGCTGGAACCTCTTCGACGGCGGCCGCATTCGCGGACGCATCCACCTCGAGGATGCGCTCGCAGAGTCCGCGCGCGTCGAGTTCGAAGGAGTCGTGCTCCGTTCGCTGCAGGAGATCGAGAGCGCGATCTCCGCCCTCGACAACGAGCGCGAGCGCGCCCGCCTCCTCGCCGATGCGGCGACGTCCGCCGCGGCGGCGACCGGTTACGTGCGCGACCTCTATCGCGAAGGGCTCACCGACTTCCAGAACGTGCTCGACTCCGAGCGCACGCTGTTCCGCGCGCAGGACCTCGCCGTCGCGAGCCGCGGTCAGGTCGTGATCGACTGGATCCGCGTGTACCGCGCGCTCGGCGGGGGATGGAGGCGCTGACGCGGGGGTTCTTGCAGCTGGCGCTGCGGCTTGCGGCTGGCGCCGCGATGGCTTGCAGCTGGCGCTGCGGCTTGCGGCTGGCGCCGGGCTCGTGACTTCGTCACGCGAACTCAAGAGGGGGCTTTCC
>CAZBOK010000613.1:0-2330 GCA_964493525.1 uncultured Phycisphaeraceae bacterium
CGAGGACGGCGGGAGCGCGACGCCGCGGTTCCGTGGCGACCTCGAGGGCGCGTACCAGGTCGCGCTCGTCGTCAGCAACGGCAAGCTCGAATCCGAGCCGCGCGCGATCACCATCGAGCTCGACGCGTTGCCGTGCGTGCGGATCGACGCGGAGCGCGCGGCGGACTCGAACGCGTTCGTCGTGAAGGACGATCCCACGGCGAACGGCGGTCGCGCGCTGATGGTGTCGCAGGAGGCGAGCGGCGCGCAGCCCGCGCGCGCGACGTTCGGTTTCACGCTGCCGGAGAGCGGGGCGTATCGCATCTTCGCGCGCGCGAAGTCGTCCGGCGCGAAGAAGGCGGCGCCGCTGACGTTCGCGTTCGACTCCGGGCCGGCGGCGACGCTCGACGGGCCGGTCTCCGACGCGTGGCAGTTCCTTCCGGTGTCGGCGGCGCAGGACGCGCCGGCCGCGGCGTCGGGCGGCGCGCATCTCGACGTCGCCGGCGGCGTCGTCGTGTCGGGGAGCGCGGCCGTCGAGAGCGGGGCGCTCGCGGTTACCGGCACCGAGTTCCGCCCCGGCCAGGTCCGCTTCGATTCCCCCGCATCGGTGGATGCCGGCCGCCTCGCCGCGCGCGTCGTGCTCGGACGTCCGCGTCCGCGTGCCGCGCATGCGGCCGGCGCGTGGCTCCTGTTCCACGTCCGCGGTCGCGGCGACTTCGACTTCGCGGGCGTCGAACCCGGCAAGAGCCGCGTCACCATCGGACGCGTCGATCACGGCGCCGCGAAGATCGTTGCCGAGGCGCGCCATCCGTTCCGGCCCGAGCAATCGCTCGCGCTCGCCGTCGAGTTCACCGCGAGCGGCGCGATCCTCTTCTTCGGCGAAGGCGAGCTCCTCGAAGCGAAGTTCACCGATCCCGCGGCGCAAGGCGGCGCCGTCGGGCTCGGCACGATCGGTTCCGCGCGCTTCGACGATGTCGTGCTCTCGTCCGCTGGGAAGGAGCTCTTTCGCCGCGACTTCGCGCAGGACGGCGCGCCCGCCGGGACGCTCGCCGCCGGTGATCACGTGTTGACCGTCGCCGCGACCTCGACCGACGCGCCGCTGCTCGACGAGTTGTTCGTCTACCGCGCCGACCTCGCCGAGGGCGCCGACGACGCGAAGCGGCGCACCGTGCGCGCGCTGTACCTCGACCTCCTCGGGCGAACTCCCTTGCCGATCGAGTCGCTGATGGCGGGCGGCGAGAGCGAGTCGCAGCTCGTGCATCGCCTGGTCGGCTCGCTCGAGTTCTTCGAGAACTGGTATGAGGACGAGCTCTACTACTTCCTCCTCCTCGACAACTTCCGACCGCGCACGCCGCCGCTCGAAGCGCTTCCCGCACGGCTCGCGAACGGCGCCATCGACGTGCGCGGCGCGATCCAGGAGATCGTGATCTCGCAGTCGTTCAACCTCCGCAATCCCGGCAACGACACGTTCGTCACCGTCGTCCTCGAGCAGTTGCTCGGCATCACCGTGCAGGACGAGCCGAAGGTCCTCGAGGCCGGCAAGCGCATGTACGACGGCTACGCGTCCACTCTGTTCGGCAAGCCCGGGGCGAAGCAGTCCGACATCGTCAGCATCGTCATCGAGCAGGACGCGTTCGCGCCCGTGCTCCTCACGCGCGCCTATCGCCGTTGGTTCCGCGCCGATCCGCCGAAGGACGATCTCGACCGCTGGGCCGCGCGCTTCCGGCAGGATCCGCGTGCGTTCACCGCGATCGTGACCGAGTGGTTCGAGTCCGACGCCTACCGCGCCGTGCGCGAGCATCCGCGCGCGAAGAACGACCTCTCCTGGATCCGCGCGCTGTTCGTCGACCTGCTCGAGCGCAAACCGACCTTCGAGGAGTTCCGCAACTTCAGGAACGCGCTGCAGGCGCTCTCCGATTCCTCCGCGCTGCGCTCCGTCCTCGTGAAGGTCCTCCTCGACTCGGGCAAGGTCCCGCTTCCGAAGGGTGATCTCTCCGACGCCGAAGCGGCAGCTTGGGTGACGGCGACGTTCAAGAAGTTCCTCGCGCGGACGCCCACCGCGGCGGAGGTGGCCGCGTTCGTCGCCGCACTGCGCGATCCGGGCGGCGGACCCGAGGTCGTGACGCACGCGATCGTTTGTAGTCCTGAGTATCAGGGGTACTGATTCCCGGTGGGGCGGGCGGCGGGCGCCGCTGGCCTTGCTGCGACTGCGTCGCGGGCGCTGCGGCGAGCGGCTGGCGCCGGGGTCGTGGCGTTCGCCACCGGAACATGGGGGCTACGCGCCCCCATGACCCCGTGTCCAAACCGGGCACATGGGTGACAGGTGTCCGGGCACATAGGTGACACTTCAG
>CAZBOK010000614.1:0-2318 GCA_964493525.1 uncultured Phycisphaeraceae bacterium
CGTTCTTGCGCAACTACGGCGTGAAGGCCGTGAGCGTGGATGCGACGTCGACGCTCGCCCTCTCGATCGACGGACAGGATTCGCCGCCGCTCGCGCTCGACGCCGACTTCGTTCCCGCCGACGGCAGCAAGGACGGCAGCGCCGAGGGCGAGGTCGTGTTCGCGGGGTACGGGATCCAGGAGAACAAGTACCACTGGAACGATCTGGCGCGCGTGAACCTGAAGGGGAAGATCGCCGTCGTGCTCGCGCGCGAGCCGCGCGCCGATGAAGCCGGCGCGTTCTTCGAGGGCAAGGCGCTCACGGAGTCCGCGTCGATCGCGTCGAAGGCGAAGGCCGTCGCCGACAAGAACGCGGTGGCGATGCTCGTGCTGACCGCCTCACGCGAGGAGTCGGATCTCTTCCTCGGATCGCAATACCCGAGCATGCATCGGGGCCGCGGCGGCGACGGACTGCCGATTCCCGTCGCGATCGTTTCGGCCGAAGTCGCCACTCGGCTGCTCGGCCGTCCGGTTGCGGAGGTCCGCGACGAGATCGACCGACTGAAGCGCTCCGACGGCGTGAAGCTCGCGAAAGCGCGCGCGCGCCTCGCGTTCTCGTTCACGAGCCACGACGTGCCCGTCGCGAACGTCGTCGCGCGGTACCGCGGCGACGACCCCGACCTCTGGACGCAGTGCATCGTCGTCGGCGCGCACCTCGATCACCTCGGCGTGGACGATCGCGGCCGCGTCTATCGCGGCGCGGACGACAATGCGGGCGGCATCTGCGCGGTGCTCGAGATCGCCGAAGCGTTCGCGAAGTTGAAGCCGAAGACCAAGCGCTCGATCGTCTTCATGGCGTTCACGGGAGAAGAGGAGGGCCTGCTCGGCTCCGCCGCCTACGTGAAGGAGCCGGCCGTCCCGATGGACAAGACGTTCGGGATGATCAACCTCGACATCATCGCGCGCGGCCGCAAGACCGCGATCGAAGCGACGCTGCCGAACGAATCGTCGTTCATCGAGAAGCTGTTGCCGGAAGCGGAGCGCACTTCGGGCGCGCGGCTCAAAGTCGGCCGCGGCGGCAAGCAGTTCTTCCAGCGCAGCGACCAGTACTCGTTCCACCAGATGGGCGTGCCGACGGTCTTCTTCAACGAGGGCGACGTGACCGAGGACTACCACCAACCGACCGACACGATGGACAAGGTGCTCGAGGACAAGGTCGCGGCCGTCGCGAAGCTCGCGTTCTCGCTCGCGTACCTCTCGGCGAACACTGATCTCCGCGGAGGACTTCGATGATGCGCGCAGCGGCCGCGGCCGCGCTCGCGGCCGGCTCGATCGCGTTCTCCGCGCCGCTCGTCGCCGGCGAGCAAGGCGCGTCGCCGCCGCCGTCGGCCTCGCCGCGCGCCACCGCGCCGCGCGTCATCGGGCGCGACGACCTGGCGGCGCGCGTGAGGAAGGCGCTCGCGGCCCGCTGCCTCGCGAAGGGGACGGTCGGCGTCGCGGCGATCTCGGTCGGCACGGACGACACCGTGCTCGCGCTCGACGCCGCCGCGCCGATGATCCTGGCGTCGAACACGAAGTTGCTCACGACGAACGCCGCGCTGTCGATCCTCGGTCCGAGCTTCGAGTTCACCACGCGCGTGTTCGCGCAGGGCGAGATCGAAGCGGACGGGACGCTGCAAGGCGACCTGCTGGTGAAAGGCGACGGCGACCCGGACCCGATCGCGACCGATGGGACGTCGCGCCTCGCGGCGTCGCTCGCCGACATCGTCGCACGCGCCGGCGTGCGCCGCGTGAACGGCCGCCTCGTCGTCGATGACACGATCTTCGACCGCGACGCCGTCGCACCGGGCTGGCCGCGCGATCAGATCTCGCAGGACTACTGCGCTCCGGTCTCCGGCTTCTCGCTCCAGGAGAACACGATCCGGTTCCAGACGATCCCCGCCGGGTCGGTCGGCGCGCCGGCCACGGTCCGCATGTTCCCGCCGAACGACGTGTTCCGCCTCGACGTCGGCGTCGCGACGGTCGGCGAGCCGAAGCAGCACTTGATCAACGTGCCGGCGCCGATCCAGCCCGGCGTGCTCGCGGTGCGCGGAAAGGTCAGCGCGGGCGCGACGACGGAACCGTTCTGGGTGCCGGTCGCGGACCCTTCGCGCGTCGCCGCGCTCCTGCTCGAGGATCGACTGAAGCGATCCGGCGTCACGATCGCGGGGGGGGCGGTCCTCGCCTCCGCGCCGGTCGCGCCGACCGGGAAGGAACTCGGGGCGGCGACGACGCCGCTGCGCGACGCGCTCGTGAAGCTCGGCAAGGAGTCGACGAACGTCCTCGCGGAGCACGTGTACA
>CAZBOK010000615.1:0-2317 GCA_964493525.1 uncultured Phycisphaeraceae bacterium
TCCGTCCGGTCAGAGCTTCGTCGAGCGCGACGATCTGAGCGATGCGCCGCAGATCGATCTCCTTGTCATGCATCACCTCGGAAAGGCGCTGGACCGTCGCCGGGAGCGGGGCGAGTTCGAGCGATGCACTGACGATGAGATCGAGGTCGAGCATGCGCGGGCCGCTGGAAACCATCGGCCGGCCGACCCGCGGATCAGAAGTCGATTTCCGGATCGGCCGCGAGAGCGCCATACGCGGCGGTCTCGCGAACTCGCACTGCGAGCTGCTCGAGGTAGCTGGCGCGTGGGATCTCGGTCGCGCCGAACCGCGCGAGGTGCGGCGTCAGGAACTGCACGTCGAAGAGCTTCGCTCCGCACGCCGCGGTCGCGCGCACCGCCGCCACGAGCGCGACCTTCGACGCGTCGGTCACGCGGTGGAACATGCTCTCGGCGGCGAACAGGGAGCCGCGCACGACGCCGTAGAGCCCGCCCGCGAGTCGTCGCCCGTCCCACACCTCGAACGAATGCGCGTGGCCGAGCCGATGCAGTTCGCAGTAGGACTCGATCATCCCCGCGTGGATCCACTGCCCGTCGCGGCGGTTCTCGTCGCATCCCTCCATCACCGCGCGGAACGCGCCGTCGAACGTGACGCGGAAGCGGCGCGCCGCGATCGTCCGCGCGAGCCGCCGCGCGACGTGCAGGCGATCGAGCGGGATGACCGCGCGCGGATCGGGGCACCACCACGCCGTCGGCTCGTCGGCGGAGGAACACGGGAACAGTCCGTGGTCGTAGGCGGCGAGCAACCGATCCACCGACAGGTCGCCGCCGATCGCGACGAGCCCGCGCGCGTCGAACTCGCGCGGGTCGGGGAACACGGGCGGCGCGTCGTCGGCGAGCACGACGGGCAGCGATCGGCGGCGCATGCGCGACATGGCGAGCGACGATAACAGCGGGGCGGCGTCGGGTAGCGTCGTGTCGATGCCGAGCGACCGGCCCGACCATCCAGATCTCGACGCGATCGACGCGCGCGCTCTCACGATCCTCCGCGAGCGGTTCGGGCATCGCGAGTTCACCGGCGCGCAGGCGCAGGTCGTGCGCCACGTCCTCTCCGGCGGCGACGCGCTCGTCGTGTGGCCGACCGGCTCGGGCAAGTCGATCTGCTTCCAGGTGCCGGCGCTCGCGTTCGACGGGCTGACGATCGTGCTCTCGCCGTTGATCGCGCTGATGCAGGACCAGGTCGAGCGGTTGGTCGCGGCCGGCGTGCCGGCGACGTTCGTCAACTCGTCGCTCGATCGATCGGAGCGCGAGCGCCGCCTCGCGCGGATCGCCGCCGGCGAATTCAAGCTGGTCTACGTCGTGCCCGAGCGATTCCGCAGTGACGAGTTCAACGCCGCGATCGCCGGCCGCGCGATCTCCCTACTGGTCGTCGACGAAGCGCACTGCATCAGCGCGTGGGGCCACGATTTCCGCCCCGAGTACGGCAAGGTCGGTCGCATTCGCGAGCGGCTCGGACGGCCGCCGACGATCGCGCTCACCGCGACCGCGACGCGCGCGACCTGCGACGACATCGAGTCCCGGCTCGGCCTCGAGCACGCGCGCCGCTTCATCGCCCCGCTCGCGCGCGCGAACCTGCATCTCGCGATCACCGAGGTGCACGACGCCGACCAGCGGTTTGCGCACGTCGAGTCGCGCATCCGATCGATCGGCGGCGTCGGCATCGTCTACTTCGCGCTGATCCAGGAGCTCGTCGCCGCGCACGAGCGGCTCGCCCGCGCGGGGATCGAAGCGCTCGTCTACCACGGCGATCTCCCGGCCGGCGAGCGGCGGCGCGTGCAGCGCGAGTTCATGGGGCGCGACGACGCGGTGATCCTGGCGACCAACGCATTCGGGATGGGGATCGACAAGCGCGACGTGCGCTTCATCCTCCACGCGCAGCTCCCCGGCTCGCTCGAAGCCTGGTATCAGGAGCTCGGCCGCGCCGGCCGCGACGGCAAACCGTCGCTCTGCGAGTTGATCTGGTTCGAGGAGGACGTCGCGGTGCAGCAGCGGTTCGTCGAATGGGCGAACCCCGACGCGCGGTTCCTGCGCGCGGTGCACGACCAGCTCGTGCGGTGGGGGGACACGCTGCACGCGCGCGAGCTCGACGACCTGCGCGAGATGCTGCTCCTGAAGAACCGCTCCGACGGCCGCGTCGACACCGCGCTGCAGTTGTTCCGCGCGGAGGGGATCGTCCGCGGCGGATTCGACGATCACGATCTCGAGGTGCTGCGCTCGCTCGCGCCCGGCGAGGAGCGCCGCATCGTCCAGGACGACAAACGCACGCGCGATCTGACGCGGC
>CAZBOK010000616.1:0-2304 GCA_964493525.1 uncultured Phycisphaeraceae bacterium
ACAGCGCGATCGGCGCGAGCGCCGCGGCGTTCTTCTCGCCGAGGTCGAGGAACAGGTTCTTCACGACGAACGGCGGCGGCTTCGCCCCGAGCGCGACCCGGACGCCGGCGACCGGCGTTCCGTCGAGCCCGATCACGCGCCCGTGGAGCGTGAACGCCGGCGGTCCCGAGCGCGGCGAATCCGCCTCGACCGAGCGCTCGGCCGACCCGACCGCGTCCGGCGCGGCACGCGTGAGCGCCGCGGGATCGGCGGCGTCCGGGCTCGCTCCGCGCGCGCCTTCGCCGGACCGCACGACCACGGCGGTGTCCGAAGATCCGCGTTGGAGGAGGAGCGCGACGGCTCCGGCGACGGCGAGGACGAGGACGATCGGCAGGGCCAGCTTCGATCGGGGCATGGGACGCGCGCGCAGGCAACCATCGTTCCGCGGGTTGCGATCATCGGGGCGCCGCGCGCAACCGGACTTGCGCGGGTGAACCGGGGCGCCGGGCGCGGCGCGCGTGCTGGATCAGCACACGCTGCGCGCGTCTACCCGCCGCCGGGGATCGGCTTGTCGCGGTAGGTCGCTTTCACCCACTCGGCCCACGGCTCTTCCATCGCGGCGATCGTGAAGCCGAAGTTCTCGCGGATCGCGTCGCGCGCTTCCTTCTCGTCCTTCACCGCCTTCACGATCTCGCGCACCTTGTCCGGCTTCTGCGCGAACAGGAAGTCGACGTGCGACCACGCGAACATCCGCTCGTCCGGCGACAGCTCGTCGGTCTTCTTGCCGAGCAGTTGCGCGAGCGGGAGCGTCTTCCCGAGCAGCACGCGCTTCTTGACGAGAGGTTCCCAGTCGAGGTCGTTGTAGCCGTTGTCGTCCGACTCCTGCGTGCATGCGTTGCCGCAGATCTTGAAGCGCTTCATCTCGCACACGTTCGCGATGCCTTCGTCGAGCCATCCCGCTTTCTCGACGAGCCAGAGGCGCTTGTAGAAGATCCCCTGGAGGTTGTGGCTCACGTGGTGCACGACGTGGCGGTGGAACGCCTCGTCGCTCTTTCCGAACACGTTGCGATCGCGCCACGTCACCACGATCGACGGGTCGCCGACGGCGCGGCACGCACGATCCGAGAACAGGTTCGTGTACTTCTGCGCGGCGGCCTGCGCGGTGCGGAGGTCGTTCAGCAGGAACACCGAGTGGCGCTTCACGCGGACTTCGTCGTCGGTGTAGTGCAGCAGCGCCTCGAACCACGTGTAGAAGTCCTCGAGCCGCTCGGCGTACAGATGCGCGCCCGCGTGGATGTCGAACGAGCGTTTGTCGGCGAGCACGATCTGCGGCAGCCCGTACACGAGGTCGAAGTGCTTCGTCGCGATGTGCACGAGCCCGTCGCGCGGCTTCACGACCGCATCGATCTTCATCCGCTCGGCGAGCCACGCGTCGTTCGCTTGCGCGATCTTGTCGAACTCGACCTTCACCGCAGCGGCCTTCGAGGGCGCGAGGCAGTTCGGACACGGGATGAACGGAGCGCCGTGGCCGATCGTGTCGTTCTTGATGCGCCACGAGCAGAAGTCGACCTTCGCTTCCATCGCGGCGACGCCGGCGTCCTTCGGTGTGTTGTCGAGGCGGCCCGTCGACTTGCACTTCGCGCAGAGCTTGTCCTGCGCGGCGGACGGCGCGGCGGGGTTCTGTGGGGGCTGCGGCGCGCCGGAAGACCCGAGCGAGCAGAGGACGGCGAGAGCGGCGAACGTGAACCCGAGCGAATGCACGCGACGATCCTTCCGCGAGCGGGGGGCGATTCGGTCGTGTCGTTGTAACAGTCTGCGGCGCGCCCCGAAACGTCGCGCACGAGCCGCCGGGATCTTTTCAAAGGCAGCGAACCTCGCCGCTCGCGGGCGCGTCCGAAGCGTTGCTGCCGCAGGTCTGGCGGCACCGAACCATACAAAGGTCGACGTTCGCGTAGGACGCCGACCGCTCAGGGTCCGAATCCTCCGAATCGGGTCGAGCGAACGTTCGTTCGATCCACATCGTGTTGGGCAGGTCGGGGGACAAGGGCCCGGGTCGGGTGAGCGGGGCGTTCGTCGCGAGATGGGCGACCCACGAATCCAACCGTCGGGCGCGTGGATGCGTGGTCCACGCGCCCTCTTTTTTCACGCGGGCCGTTCGCGCGGCGCGTGAAGCCGCGCCTTCGCCACGTATTCGCGTGCGCTCGCGAGGATCATCTTCACTTCGTCATCGGTGATCGTGCGCACGACGCGCGCCGGCATCCCGACGACGAGGGACCGCGGCGGGATCACCGCCTTCTCCTTCACGAGCGCTCCCGCCGCGACGAC
>CAZBOK010000617.1:0-2301 GCA_964493525.1 uncultured Phycisphaeraceae bacterium
ATCGTGAACGTCCCGCAAGCGCTGCGCGGCTTCCAGGTCAGTCCGCTCGGCAAGCCGGGCGCGACCGTGGTCACGCGCTTCGACGGCGTCCCGGGAGAAGCGGCATTGTTGATCGTGTCGCTCGCGCCGAGCGGCGCGTTCGTACCGTCGCTCGCGGGCGCGCTGCTGCCGGGCGGATCGTTGATCGTGTTCCCGCTCGCGATCCCCGGAAGCGGCACGCTGTCGCTGCAGACACCGCTTTCGTCCGGACTCCTGCCGCCCGCGATCGAGGGGATCTCGCTCTACGAACAGGCCGCGTTCTCCGGCATCGGCGGCGGCGGCGTGTTGAGCGGCCCGTCCGTGATCACGCTCTTGAACGACGGCGCCGGGTTCACCGGTTTCTGACTGCGCTCACGCCAGCGGGTGTTCCTTCACGCCGGCTTCCCACATCCAGCGCCGCACGGTCGCGAGCTCGTCGGGCGCCGCGTCGCGCGCGATCGGCAGCTCGCCGGCGTAGAGGCAGCCGGCATTCCCCTCGACGGTGACGAGGTCGCCCTCGCGGATCACGTGCGGGCCGATCCTCAGGCACGCGGCGGCGTGGTCGATCACGAGCGAGTCGCAATCGAGCACCGCCGGGATGCCGAGGCGGCGCGTGAGGTTCGCCGCCGAGCCGGACCGGCCGCCGCCCGAAAGCACGGCGCCGCGTGCGACCGCGAGCCCCTGCAGATCCTCGAACGCGCGCTCCTCGTGGACGAAGATCACCGCGTCGCCGCGCCGATGCAGATGGAGCGCGTTCGCGGAGGTGAGCGCGAGGCGGCCGGTCGCCGCGCCGAGCGACACCGAGGTGCCGCGCGCGAGCGGGTCGACGAACTCGGCGCCGGTGACGCGGTCGAGCACCAGGCGGTCGATCTCGACGTCGCGCAGGAGCTCGACGGCGTCCGCGCGCGACGCGACGCCCTCCTTCACGAGGTCGACCGCGACCGCGAGCGCCGCCGGCGCGGATCGCCGCGCCGGGCGCACCGCGAGCACCGCGATCCGCTCGCCGTCCTGCACGAACTCGAACTCCTGCATGTCGCCGAAGCGCTTCTCGAGCCGGCGCGCGATGTCCTCGAGACGCCGCCACACCGCCGGCGACTCGGACTCGAACCGCTCCGACGCCGCGCCGACATCGTCGAACGCGTGCTGCTCGAACGGCCCCATGTTCGGACGGAAGTCGACCGACAGCCGCTTCTTGCCGGTCACCGGATCGCGCGTGAACACGAGGCCGCGGCCAGAGCCGGGCCCGGTGTTGCCGAGCAGGATCGCCTGCACGACGAGCGCCGCGCCGCCCGGCGAGTTCTCGAGCTCCGACTTGATCGCGCGCCGCACCTGCAGGAATGGACTCTCGGGGAACGGCTTGCCCGCGCGCGTCTCGAACGTCGCCATCGCGCGGTGGTAGGCGCGCTCCGCTTGATCGAGGTCGCGTTCGACGTCGCCCGGCTGCGGGTCGGCGACGCCGGCGAACGCGGGCTCCGGGACGCCGTGCGCGCGCGTCGCGAGCGTGATGACGCCGCGGCGCGCCATGTCCCAACCGAACCGCGCGCTGCCGGTGCGATGCGCGAGGCCGCGGCGTGCGACCGCGTCGATGCCGAGCGGCCAGATCGGAGCGGTCGAATCGCCGCCGTGATCGGCGTGGGTGCCAAGCGCGCGGCGCGTCTCGCTGACGATGCCGAGCAGGAGCGGCTGGTGCGGATCGCCGAGCCGCGTGCCGGTCGCAGCCTCGAGCTCGGCGATGCCGGCTTCGAGGATCGTGTTGAAGCTCGCGGGGAGTCGTCCGTCCTTGCGGAACTTCTCGCTGAGCGCGCGCGTGAGGACGAAGCCCGGCTGCACCGGCACGCCGATCCTGCACAGCTCGAGAAGCTGCGCGCCGCGCGCCGGGAGTCCGGGCGGCAGCGGCCCCTGAGGCGGCGCGTCGGCGTCGAGGGGGACGAGCCAGGTCGGCGTGGCGAGGCGCGTCATCCCGCGTCCGTCCCGCGCAGCGCGGACTCGAGGTCGACTTCACCGAGCGCGTCGCAGCAAGCGCCGAGCGCTTCGCAGGCGAGCACGATCTGACCGATGCATTCGAACGCGGGCAGCGCGTGCGCGGCGGCGTGGTCGTCGCGCAGCAGGCAGGTGCGGACGCGTTCGCCGAGCGCGCGGGTCTGCCCGAGCAGTTCCGCGCCGCGCGCGGCGCTCCGCGACGCGGCGCGCGGGACGCGCGGCGCGTCGGGCTCGTCGCGGTCGACGGTGCGGCGCACGTGCTGCGCGAGGAGCACCGTCAGCTCGAGGAGTTGATCGAGGCCG
>CAZBOK010000618.1:0-2279 GCA_964493525.1 uncultured Phycisphaeraceae bacterium
CGCGTTCCTCGCGGCGGGCCTGGCGGTCGCCGCGGCGGGCGGCGACGTCGTCGGCGAGACGCCGCCGGCTCCCGCGGCCGCCGGCGCGAACGCCGGTGGCGCACCCGGCGACAAGATCACGATGAACCTGCGCGGCGTCCCGCTCGCGCAGGTCCTCGAGTCGTTCGCGGTCGAGTACCGCATGAGCATCGTCGCGGGCGCGGACGTCACCGGCACGGTGACCATGAACCTCTTCGAGGTCCCGGCCGAGGAGGCGCTGCGCGCCGTCCTCGCGGTCAACGGGTACGGGTACCGCAAGAGCGGCGACATGTTCCTGGTCGAGCGCACCGAGAAGCTGCAGGCGAGCGCGGCGGCCGGCGAGAAGGAAGAGATCGAGACGCGCGTCGTGCGGCTGAACTACCTGCGCGCCGACGAGGCGATCAAGCTGGTCACGCCGCTCAAGACCGAGCAGGGCGTCTTCACCGCCGGCTCTCCGCCCGAGGACGGCATCGAGAGCGACGCGACGCGCGCGGGCGGCAACCAGCCGGCGAGCGGCGAGATCGTCGTGCTGAAGGACGTGCGATCGGTGCTCGACGCGGTGACGAAGGTGCTCGCCGACCTCGATCGCCGGCCGCGCCAGGTGCTCGTCGAAGCGACGATCCTGGAAGTGAAGCTCGACGACAACACGACGCTCGGCGTCGACTTCAACAGCCTCGACGGCATCAACTTCGCCGACCTGAGCGGGCTCAGCAACTTCAACTCGGTGTCGACCGCGGCCGTGAAAGGCGCGCAGTTCGCCGACAACATCTCGAGCGTCGGGACGTTCGGCTTCGCGTCGGACGCGAACACGGACGGCCTGCACTTCGGGATCCTGACCGACGACGTGGCGTTGTTCGTCGAGGCGCTCGAGAAGGTGACCGACACGTCGGTGCTCGCGAACCCGCGCGTGCTGGTCGTCGACCGCCAGCGCGCGGAGATCATCATCGGCGCGAAGCTCGGTTACAAGACGAGCACGACGACGGAGACCTCGACGGTCCAGGACGTTCAGTTCCTCGACGTCGGCACGCAGCTCCGTTTCCGCCCGTTCATCTCCGACGACGGCTTCGTGCGGCTCGAGATCCACCCCGAGAGCTCGACCGGCGTCGTCGACCCGGTGTCGGGTCTGCCGTCCGAGAGCACGACGGAAGTCACGACGAACGTGCTCGTGAAGGACGGCAACACGATCTGCATCGGCGGGCTGATCGGCGACCAGATCGAGACCGCGACCAAGCAGATCCCCGGGCTCGGCGACATCCCGTACCTCGGCGTCATCTTCCGTCGAACCGACGACAAGGTCTCGCGGCGCGAAGTGATCGTGCTGCTGACGCCGCACGTCGTCGACGGCGGAGTGCGCGACGACGCGGGCCTCCTGCAGGCCGATTCGATGGCGAACAACCGCGACATGATCCTGTGGAACCAGCTCCCGATCTCGCGGGAGCGGCTCGCGCGCGGCTGGGTCGAGAAGGCCGAGTCGGCGCTCGACGCGGGCGATGCGCGCAAGGCGTGGCGCTGCGCGGAGGCCGCGCTCGACTTCATCCCGACCGACGTTCACGCGACGAAGGTGCGCCGTCGCGCGTTGGCCGCGCTCGGACTCCCCGACCAGGAAACCCGCGCGCTCGAAGCGCTGGAGGGACTGCGATGAGGCCGACGATCCGCGTGCTCGCGTTCGCCGCCGCCGGCCTGGTCGCGGGCTGCGCGTCGACGGACGCCCCGCAGGGACCCGGCGCGTTCGACGCCTGGCGCGCGACGAACGCGACGGTGCACGAACGGCGCGCGGAAGCCGCGTTGCAGCGCGGCGACTTCGCGGAGGCGGTGCAGTCGGCGCGCGAGGCGCTGCGCGTCGCGCCCGACCGATTCGAGTCGACGCGGCTGCTCGCCAAGGCGCTGCTCTGCTCGCATCGACTCGACGAAGCCGAACCGGCCGCGCGCCGCGCGACGGAGTTGGCGCCAAACGACGCGAGCGCGTGGCTCGTGCTCGCGGAATGCCTGACCGCGCTCGGCCGAGCGGCGGACGCGCGCGATGCATATCGCGAAGCGACGCGGCTCGGATCGACGGACGCGGCGCTCGTGCTCGGTGCGACGGCGCTCGCGGACGGCGACCAGGCGACCGCCGACGCGGTGCTCGGCGCCGATGCGTCGACTCCGACGGCGCTCGGCGTCCTCGCATCGCACGCGTGGCAGACCGGCGAGATCGATCGCGCGGCCGAGCTGATCGATCGCGCGTTCGCGCTCGACCCGAGCGACGCGCGACTGAAGCTGCG
>CAZBOK010000619.1:0-2274 GCA_964493525.1 uncultured Phycisphaeraceae bacterium
TCTCGCGGAAGCGGCCCTGCTTGCCCTTGATCATGTCCGTCAGCGACTTCAGCGGACGGTTCGACGAGCCGAGCACTGGCCGGCGGCAGCGGCCGTTGTCGAACAGCGCGTCGACCGACTGCTGCAGCATGCGCTTCTCGTTGCGGATGATCACTTCCGGCGCGTTCAGGTCGAGCAGCTTCTTCAACCGGTTGTTGCGGTTGATCAGGCGCCGGTAGAGGTCGTTCAGGTCCGACGTCGCGAAGTTGCCGGACTCGAGGAGCACGAGCGGGCGCAGATCCGGCGGGATCACCGGGATCACGTCGAGCACCATCCACTGCGGCTGGTTCGGCGAGTCGCGCAACATCTCGACCGTCTTCAGCCGCTTGATGATGTCCTTCTTGCGCTGCTTGCTGCGCGTGGTCTTCAACTCTTCGCGCAACTCGACCGAGAGGTGCTTCAGGCCGAGCTTCATCAGCATCTTCTTCACGGCCTCGGCGCCCATGTCGGCGTCGAAGTCGGCGCCGAACTCGGCGCGCGCTTTCCGGTATTCGTCCTCCGTCAGGAGCTGGTGCTCCTTGAGCGGGGTCGAGCCCGGATCGATGACGATGTACTCCTGGAAGTAGATGACCTTGTCGAGCGAGCTGACCTTGATGTCGAGCAGGTTGCCGATGCGCGACGGCATCGCCTTGAAGAACCAGATGTGCGCGACCGGCGCGGCCAGGTTGATGTGGCCCATGCGACGGCGGCGCTCTTTGCTCGTCGTGACCTGCACGCCGCAGCGCTCGCACACGACGCCCTTGTGCTTGATGCCCTTGTACTTCCCGCAGGTGCATTCCCAGTCGCGGGTCGGACCGAAGATCTTCTCGCAGAACAGACCGTCCTTCTCAGGACGGTAGGTCCGGTAGTTGATCGTCTCGGGCTTCTTCACCTCGCCGCACGACCAGCCGCGGATGTCGTCGGGCGACGCCAGCCGGATGCTGACGCAGGTGTAGTCGTTCACGCGATTCTGATGCGTGTCGAACAAGGTTCATCTCCTTGCGTTGGTTGTCGGACCCGACTGCGGGATCACAACACCCGGCGCTTGTGCAGTTCCATGTTGAGGGCGAGACCGCGGATCTCGTTGGTCAGCACGTGGAACGAGACGGGCGTGCCCGGCTCGAGCACGTTCGTGCCCTTCACCATCGACTCGTAGATCTTGGTGCGGCCTTCGACGTCGTCCGACTTCACGGTGAGCAGCTCCTGCAGGATGTTCGCCGCTCCGTACGCCTCGAGCGCCCACACTTCCATTTCGCCGAAGCGCTGGCCGCCGAACCGCGCCTTGCCGCCGAGCGGTTGCTGCGTGATCAGCGAGTAAGGACCGGTCGCGCGCGCGTGCACCTTGTCGTCGACGAGGTGGTGCAGCTTCATCATGTAGAGCATGCCGACCGTCACCTGCTGATCGAACGGGATGCCCGTGCGGCCGTCGAACAGCGTGACCTTGCCCGTGGAGGGCAGGCCCGCCTTCTCGAGCTCGGCGCGGATCTGCTCCTCCGACGCACCGTCGAACACCGGCGTGATCGCCTGGAAGCCGAGCTTGCTCGCCGCCCAACCGAGGTGCGTCTCGAGGATCTGGCCGACGTTCATACGGGACGGGACGCCGAGCGGGTTCAGCAGGATGTCGACCGGCGTGCCGTCCTCGAGGAACGGCATGTCCTCCTCGGAGAGCACCTTCGAGATGACGCCCTTGTTGCCATGGCGGCCGGCCATCTTGTCGCCGACCGAGAGCGAACGCTTCGTCGAGAGGTAGACCTTCACCATCTCGAGCACGCCGGTCGGAAGCTCGTCGCCGCGCGACAGCTTGTTCACCAGCTTGTTCTTCTCGTTCTCCTGGACGTCGATGTTGTCCGAGCGGTTCTTGAACATCTTGTAAGCACGCTCGCCCGGACCCTTGGGCTTGTAGTGCTCGAGCACCGCTTCGCGGACGACGTCGAGCAGGCGGCGCAACTCCTGGTAGGTCGCCTCCTCGTTCAGCTTGATCTGCTTCTTCGTCTCGGGATCGTTGATCTTCGAGTCGAGCGTCTCCTGCACCTCGTCGATCAGGAGCTTCAGCTCGTCGCGGAACGCGGTGAGGAAGTCCTTCTCCGCCTTGCGGATGTCGCGCAGGTTCTTCAGCGACTGTTCTTCCGACGTGTCGATCGTGCGCGAGAGCTTCACCGTGTTGATCACGATGCCCTCGACGCCCGCCGGCACTTCGAGCGAGTCGTTCTTCACGTCCTCGCCGGCGCGGCCGAAGATCGCGTGCAGCAGCTTCTC
>CAZBOK010000620.1:0-2273 GCA_964493525.1 uncultured Phycisphaeraceae bacterium
CCGTTTCCGCGATGCTCCGCCCGCGTGGGTGATCGCTCTGGTAATCGTGCCGGCGGTCATCCTGCTCGTCACGCTGGTCTACCGGCGCGAGAGCGCGGAGATCCCGCGGCGCATGCGCGCGACGCTCGCGACGCTGCGAGTGCTCGCGTTCCTGATGCTGTTCCTGTTCCTGTTCCGTCCGGTGCGCGAGACGCAGCCGGTGGTCGTCGAGAAGTCGGTTGTTCCGGTGCTCATCGACGCGTCGGCATCGATGACGCGCAAGGACAGCTACGTCGCGCCCGAGGTGCAGGATCGCCTCGCGAAGCTCGCCGGCGCCGCCGATGGCGCGCGCGTCGCCGACACGCCGCGCATCGAGCTCGTGAAGGAGATCCTCGCGCGGCCGGAGACCGATCCGAAGCGCGTGCTCTCCGCGAAGAACGACGTGCGCTTCTACTCCTTCGGCGAAGAGCTGCGCTCGCTCGAATCGCCGGCCGAGCTGGTCGCCGACGCGCCGTCGACGCGGCTCGGCACCGCGATCGCCGACCTCCTGACCGACGTCACCGGCCGCGGCGAGCGCGTGACGGAGATGGTCGTCGTCTCGGACGGCCGCAGCAACGCGGGCCTCGACGTCGCGGAAGCGGCGCAGATCGCCGCGCTCGACGGCATCAAGGTGCACACGGTCGGCGTCGGCGATCCGAACGAGCCGCGCAACGTCGAGATCAAGGCGGTGCGCGCGCCCGACGTCGCGCTCGTGAACGACGACGTCGCGTTCGAGGTCACGCTCGTCGCGCACGGCTACGAAGGCAAGCCGACCAGCCTGACGCTGCGCCAGCAGGGCTCGAGCGAAGTGCTCGCGAGCCGCGAGGTGACGCTCGCCGGCCGCGACCGCGAGCAGACCGAGGTGTTCTATTGGCGGCCCGAGCGCGACGGCGACTACGACCTCACGATCACCGTCGAGCCGCTTGCGGGCGAGCAGTTCACCGACGACAACGCGCGCACGCATCACCTGCGCGTCGATCCCGAGGAGATCAAGGTCCTCTACGTCGAGGGCTACCCGCGTTGGGAATACCGCTTCCTGATGAACATCCTGCTGCGCGCGAAGAACGTGCGCGCGCAGTGCCTGCTGCTCGACGCCGACAAGGACTTCATCCAGGAGTCGACGTCGGGCGTGCCCGCGCTCACCGGCTTCCCGCCCGACAAGCAATCGCTGTTCGACTATGACGTCGTGATCCTCGGCGACGTGCCCCCGTTCGGGCTGATGCCGACGGTCGAGCAGTCGGAGCAGGCGCTCGCCAACCTGAAAGAGTTCGTCGAGCTCGGCGGCGGCCTCGTGATGATCGCGGGCGTGCTCGACAACCCGCGCGCGTACTCGGGCACGCCGATCGAGGACGTGCTCCCGATCGTGCTCGGCGACGCCGACGACGACCGCAAGCTGCAGCCCGAGGACTACCGCCGGCCGTTCCGGCCGAAGCTCGAGAACCCGCTCGACCCTCCCGAGATGGTGCGGCTCGAGAAGGACCTCGCGAAGAACCGCAAGCTGTGGGAAGACGCGGAGGTCGGCCTGCCGCCGCAGGAGTGGTACTTCCCGGTGCGCAAGGCGAAGGGCGGTGCGGAAGTCCTGCTGCGCCATCCCGACAACGGCAACCAGTTCGGCAAGCACGTGCTGCTCGCGAGCACCTACTACCCGAGCGGACGCGTCCTCTTCGTCGGGTTCGACTCGACCTGGAAATGGCGGCGCTTCTACGGCGAGCGGTACACGGAGCGGTTCTGGCGCGCGGCGATTCGCGGCGTCGCGATCAACAAGCTGCGGCGTTCGAACAAACGCTTCGAGCTGGTCACCGACAAATCGCTGTACGACGTCAACGAACCGGTCGAGCTGATCGCGCGCATCCGCGACACCGACTTCAATCCGGTGCACGATCCGACCTACCCGGTGCACCTCGTCGATCCCGACGGAAAGAACCTCACGCTCGAGCTGTCGCTCGTCGATGCCGACGAAGGACGCTTCGAGCGCGTGATCCGGCTCGGGCGCGACGGCGGGTACCAGACGTGGCTCGAGGACTCGAGCGGGCGCGAGGCGGGCAAGCTCTCGCCGAAGTCGTTCCGCGTCGAGGTGCCGCGCCACGAGTGGGAGAACCCGGTGCTCGCGAAGGACGCGCTCGAATCGATCGCGGCGCAGACGCACGGCGTCTACGCGGGCCTCGACGAGCTCCCGAGCCTCCTGAAGCAGGTCGGCGGCGAAGCGCGCGAACGGCCGCGCGGCGAGCCGGAGCGCGACGAGCTGTGGTCGTCGT